>DASVTG010000131.1:0-13638 GCA_036387695.1 Hymenobacter sp.
CATTTCCGGTTGTGTTTGAAGCCGCTTTCCACCAAAAGACCCTAGCCTTTTCGGTTAATGACAGCCTGGACTTCCGTGTTTATGAAATTGGAAAACTAAAAATAGAGTCCGGCTATTTAATTGCTTGTGACCCAATTGTGATGAACGAGGGCGTCGCATTCACGCAGCGCTTTCCAGTGGGTCAATTTTCCGTGCAGCTTGCCATGGCCAAATGGGCCGGGGATGAGCGGGTCGCATTCAGTCGGATACTTTTCTCGAACGAGCCAGTTGCTCACTGGAGTTTCGCACTCACGCCCGGTCAAAAACCGCTTTCCCTGCGGGATTCAACAGTTTACTGTTACGGAGTAGATGGAGGTGCTGGAGTTTTTATTGACAAGATTGCGAACCGAGTTTTCGCCATGAAAAGCCATCGCGACTGGGAATACATTTTTATAAAAAAAGCCGAAGAAAACGGGTACAAAGGGTTTATTCACAACTTTGACCAACACAACCTCGCAACATTCTCCACTGGCATGGGCGATGGCTGCTACGCCACTTACATAGGGTACGATGAAAAAGGCCGTGTTTGCCGCCTGCTCACTGACTTTGGACTCGTAAATTGGTAGGTTTTATTTTCGGCAATTTTTAAACGAGCTGCTAGCAGAAAGGACAGTTGAAACAGCGCCTTTGGAGCGGCATGTATTGCCACTGGCGTTCTTCCTGTTCCTCCCCGCCTGGGTATCTTTGAGATTAACTCTACCCCATGCGCGTCCTCCACACCGCCGATTGGCACCTTGGCCAGCACTTCCTCACGGGCCAGGAACGCGCCACCGAGCAGCAGGCCTTCCTGGACTGGCTACTACTGACTGTGCAAGAACAGGGCATTGACGCTCTGGTGATTGCCGGCGATATTTTCGACACCCAAACGCCATCCTACACGGCGCAGGAGCTGTATTATACCTTCTTGGTGAAGATGCAGGGCACCTGCTGCCGCGACATCGTGGTGGTGGGCGGCAACCACGACTCGCCCACCATGCTCAACGCCTCGCGGCAGTTGCTGCGGCAGTTGCGCATTCACGTAGTGGGCGGCGTGCCGGCCGACGCGGCCGAGCAAATCCTGCACCTGAACGGCGCCGATGGCCGGGCCGGGTTGGTGGTGTGCGCGGTGCCGTTTCTGCGCGACCGCGACATTCGGCTGGCCGTGGCCGGCGAGACGCTCGACGACCGCCAAATTCGCATTCGCCAGAGCATTGCCGGGCACTACGCGGCACTGGCCGAAAGCGCAGTGGTGCTCAGCCAGCGCGAGCGGGATGTGCCCGTGCTGGCCACCGGCCACCTCTACGCGGCCGGCGGCGAGGCCCGCGAAGGCGCCGAGCGCGACGTGCACATCGGCGGGCTGGGACTGATTGGCGCCGAGCACTTCCCGGCCGCGTTCGACTACGTGGCGCTGGGCCACCTGCACCGCCCGCAGCTGGTGGGCGGCCGGGCGCACATCCGCTATTCGGGCTCGCCGGTGCCGCTGTCTTTTACCGAGGCTGACGATAAGCAACAAGTGCTGCTGCTGGAATTTAAAGGCGCCGGTGCCCCAACCATCACCAGCATTCCCGTGCCGGTGACGCGCCGCTTGCAGCGCTTCCACGGCTCCCTGGAAGAAGTGGAGGCCGACATTCTGGCTTTCGACAATTCGGCTTTTCAACTGGTGGCCTGGGCCGATGTGCTGGTGCGCTCCGACGAAACGCCCGCCGAAGTGCAGCGCCGGATTCAGGCCGTGCTACAGCTGCAGAAAGCCCAAGTGCTGGCCCCCCGCGGCGTGCGCCACCAGCGCGCCACCGAAGTGCCGGACCTGGCCGATAGCGCCATTCCGCTGGCCTTGCTGCACGAGCTGACCGTGGACCAGGTATTTGGCCGCCGCGTGGCCGGGTTGCCGCCGGAGCGGGCCGCCGCCCTCACCGCCACCTTCGGCGAGTTGCGCCAGCTGCTGGCCGAAGCCGACCCGTTGGCCTGGGGCGGCACCGGCGAATAGCCTCTGGCAGTCAACGATGCCTTGTGCGCTTTTGAACTGCTTTTCACTCTTATCCTTGTCCCCTTTTTATTTAAATGAAAAAATTTTTACTATCCGCGGTTATCCTGGCTTCGACACTCGCAACTGCGGCCGAAGCCCAGGCGCAGGCTAATTTGATACACGGCATCAGTGCTGGAATTGGCTTGGCCCGAACGGCAGCACGCAACAAAGCCGCTGAAACAGTTGCCCCCGCCGGCACCTATCGCAGCCAAAGTTTTCCCATGCAGCGCACCCCGGCCGACCAACTGCCCAAAAAAGGCGCCGGGCAGGTAACGGCCGTTGAGGGCCAGCTCGACCGGTTCCACACTGCCTTGCTGGCCGATTCGACCAACTCAATTTGCACCCCCGAACAACGCACCGCCATGCAAACGGCGTTGGTGAGCCTGGCCCGTGCCCAGTCCAATTGGAGCCTCCAGAATTACCAGCGGGAAGCGACGTTCTACCTGGCCGAAGATGCGCGGCGCAAAAACGCGGCGGGCCCATCCCCGGCCAAATAGCCGGGCTCCGGCGCAGAAATAGTGCGTGCGCCCGCACCCGGCCGGCTTGCTGCTGCTGGGCGCGGGCGTAATTTTATGTCATGAAGATTATCAGCGTCCGTTTCGCTAACCTTAATTCGCTGCCCGGTCCGTTCCTGATTCGCTTCGACGAAACGCCCCTGGCCGACACGGGGCTGTTTGCCATCACGGGCCCCACGGGCGCGGGCAAAAGCACGCTGCTCGATGCCATTTCGGTGGGCCTCTACGGCCGGGTGCCGCGCCACGACCGCCAAGTGGGGGAAATGGTGAGCCGCCACGCCAAGGACGCTTTTTCGGAGGTTGAATTTGAGGTGCACGAAACCAACGGCGATACCGGCGTGGTGGAACGGGTGCGGTACCGCTCGCGCTGGGAGGTGAAGCGCAAGACCCGCGGCGAGGACAAAGGCAGCCTGAACGCCGACGCCATGACGCTGGTGCTGAGCCCGTCCAACGTGGCCATCATCAGCGGCAAGGAAGCGGTGCCCAAGCGCGTGGGCGAGTTGTCGGGGCTGGATTTTGGGCAGTTTGAACAGTCGGTGCTGCTGAGCCAGGGCAAGTTTGCCCGCTTCCTGCACGCGCCGGAAAAAGAGCGCAGCGCCTTGCTGGAGAAGATGACCAACGTGGGCGTCTATTCGCGGCTGTCGGTGGCGGCGTTTGAGAAAGCCAAGGAAGAAGAGTTGAAAACCAAGCTGCTGCGCGCCAAGCTGGAGGCCACGCGCCTGCTGACCGACGAAGAGCGCGCCGACCTCGAAGCCCAACTAGCGGTGCTGCACCAGCAGGCCGAACAGCACTACGAGGAGCAGCAGGACCTGAACGTGTGCCTCACCTGGCGCACCATCCTGGACCAGCTCGACAAGCAGCTGCGCGAAACGGCCCGCGAAATTGACAACCTGCGCGCCGCCGACGCAGCCCTCCGGCCTGAGTTTGCGCGGCTCGAAGGCCACACCCGCGCCGCCGCCCTGGCCAAGCCGCTGGCGCTCGTTGCCGCCGCCCAGCAGGAATTGGACAACGACACCCGCCAGCTGCACGAACTGGAACGGGCGCTGCCGCAGCTAGCGCAGGCCACCAAAATGGCCGATGCAGCGTACGGAACGGCCACGGCGGCCCACGCCACGGCCCTGGCCGAGGAAAACCGCCTGCGCCCGGTGCTCAGCCGGGCCCAGCAGCAGGATGCGGAAATAAGCGCCGCCCGGCATCAGCTCGGCCTAAAACGCGACGCTTACGGCCAAACGCAAGCCGCCATTCAAGAGGCAGAGGCCGCGTTGAAGCTGCTGGCAGAAGAAATTGCGAGCCTGCAAAGCCAGGACGCCGTCCTCAAGAGCTGGCTCATTGAACACAGCGCCGAGATTGAGCTAAAAAACCAGGTATTGGCCCTGGACCGCGAAATCATCGACCTGCAAGGCGCCCAAAAGGAAATTGCTGCCCGGGAAGCGCGCCGGGCAGAGCTGCGCAAAAGCCAGGACGAAGCGGCCGCGGACCTGCTCCGTCAGCGGGGTTTCGAGACCAAGGCCCTGGCCCGTCAGCAGGCCATTAAAGACGAAGGCCAGCCCTGCCGCACCGAGCGCGACGCCCTGCTGCACGGCACCACGGCCGCCGCGTTGGCGCAGCACGCCGACGACCTGGCCACGCAGCAGCAGGGCCTGCAGCTGCTGCTGCCAAAAGCGGAAACCGCCCACGAGCAGCAAGCCCGTACCGAAGCATTAAGCACTCGAATTGACCAGGAAGCGCCCGCCCTGGCCGCGGCCGAAACGGCCGTTGCGCACCTCGAAACCCGCCGGGCCGATGGCCAGCGACTGCTGGAAAGCTACCGCCGCGAATTGCGCGCCCAACAAGCCTTGGCCGACCTCAACGCCCACCGCCAGCACTTGCAGCCGGGCGAGCCCTGCCCGCTTTGCGGCGCACTGGAGCACGCTTTCACTTCCGATTTTGCCGCCGAAGCCGACGCGCAGGAGCAGCGCGTGACCCAGCAGCAGCACGCGCTGACCGCGCTGGAGGAGGAGCTGCGCCGGGCCACGGCGGCCTGCACCCGCCACCAAACCGAGCAGCGCCAGCGCCAGCAGCTGCGGCAAGAAGCCACGGAAGCCGCTGAAAAGGCCCGCAAACAAGCCGCAACGATAGCCGCGGCGTTGCTGACACCGCCGGCCCAGCCAACGGAGCCCGCCGCAGTCAGGTCCCTGTTGGCCGAAGCAGGCACCCAGTTGGGGGCTGCGGTTGCCAACCGCCGCCGCCTGGCTTTGCTTGATGAAAAGCTGGCCGAGCTGCGCGAGAAATACTTGCAAGCCGGCGAGGCCGCCACCGCGGCACAACGCGAGGTTCCGCGCCTGCTGGAACGGCAGGCCACCTTCGAGGCAGAGCTGAGCAAGCTGAACGAAGAGCTACTTGAATGGCGCGAGCAGGCGGACATTTTCCAAAGCACGGTGCAGGACTTTTTGCGTCCTCACCAGTTGAAGCTACCGGTCCAACCGCCCTACGACGGCATTTTGGCCACGCTGCGGGAGCGTGCCGACAACTACGAAGCCCAGGCCGGCACGCTAACGCAATTGGGGAAAACGTTGCTGGAGAAAAGCAGCGAGCACAAGGCCCGCGCCGAAGCACTGGCCGGGCAGCGGGTGCAGTTTACGGCCGTGGCCGCGGCGCTCGAAGCCGAACAGCAGGCCCTCGACCAGCAACAGGCCGCCCGCCAGGCTTATTACGCCGGCTCCGACCCCAGCGCGGAAGCGGAGCAATTGCGTCGGTCCACTCAAAAGCTGGCCGATGCCCTAACGCAGGCGCAGAGCCAGCTGGCCCGGCAACAGCAGGAGCTGGCCATCAAGCAGAACGCTCATGCTTCGCTGCAAACCCAGCTAACCCAGCACCGCACTTCGCACGCCGAACGGCAAGCCGAGTTGGTGGCTGCCCTGGCGGCTGCGGGCCTGACCACGGCCGCCGAAGCCCAAGCCTTGCTCCTGCCCGCGGCCGAAGCCGAGCGCCTGCACCAGCGCCGCCAGAACCACCTCACGGCCCAGGCCGCCGCCGCCCGCCGCCTCACCGACCTCACCGCCGAGCAGCAGCGCCACGCCGAAGCCGGCCTCACGCCGCATACCGCCGCCGAACTCACGGCGCAGCTCAATGCCCTGTCGGCGGCCGACGACATTCTGCAGCAAAAACTGGGGGCCGTGGGCAACCAGCTCAAGCAGGACGACGATGCCCGGCAAGCCCAGGCCGACGGCCTGCGCGAGCTGCAGCAGCGCCAATTGGAAGAGCAGCGCTGGCAGGACCTGAACGAGCAAATTGGCTCGGCGCGGGGCGACAAGTTCAGCCAGTTTGCTCAGGGCCTGACGCTGATGCACTTGGCCCGCTTGGCCAACCTGCGCCTGCGCCAGCTCACGGGGCGCTACACCATCCTGAAAACGCCGCACCGCAATTTGGAGCTGCAAATCATCGACCACGACCAAGCCGACACCGTGCGCCCCATGGCATCGCTGTCGGGCGGCGAAAGCTTTCTGGTGAGCTTGGCCCTGGCCTTGGGGCTGAGCGAGTTGGCTGGCCACAAGGCCCGCATTGAGTCGCTGTTCATCGACGAAGGCTTCGGCACGCTCGACCCCGACGCGCTGAACACGGCGCTGGATGCGCTGGAACGACTCCAACACTCGGGCAAGATGATTGGCATTATTTCCCACGTCTCGGACCTCAAGGACCGCATCGGCACCCAGATTCGGGTGCGGCCCGGCGCCGGTGGCAACAGCAGCGTGCACGTGGTGGGCGTGATGGGCGACGAAACCAGCTGCGCCGTATAATTTCGCCCACAACGAGCAGCCGAGTTCCTACTGTCCGGCTGTTTTTACTTCGGCCCAAGTCCAGTATTTTTTGGGCCGAACACGGGCGTAGCCTTGTTGAAAGAAGGCCACTACTTCCCGCTCAAGCACATCCGGCGCAAGGGACGAGGCATAAACGGGCCGGCCATCGGGGTCGGCGTAGCGCTGAACTTTGGTCAGCTTGCGCGAACCGGCCAATCGAAGCAGCGGCCCGGTGTCGGTGATGCCGTCGGCGGCCCAGGCGTGGCCGCCGGCTTCCAGCTCGTTCAGCCGGGCCGCTAGCGGGGCCAAAGGCAGCCGCGGAAGCGTGGGGCGGCTTTCCAAGTCTATCCAAGTCGTGTACTTGTACTCCAGCTCGTAGCGGTTGCCATCGTACAGCGCCAAGACGATGTCGTAGCCCGCGGTAGGACCAAAAAGGGCGTAATACGGCACGGGTTGCGGGGTTTCTACTACCACCAAGCCAATTTCCGGGTAGTACCGCCGCCTCGTCGGGAGCCCTTGCAGCAGGGCCACCGCTTGCTTCACCCTGGCAAACTCGGGCTCCCACGCCGGCCGGCCCCCGTCGGGATGTTGCAGCACCTCCGCAAAGCGCGGAAGAAACCACGCAAATTTTTCAGCCGAGGCTTCGTCCTCGCGCCGCCGTCGCAACGGCGCCCCAAACGGCTCGTAGAAGCGTGCTTTTTCCTCGGCGTTTAGCCAGCACACCAGTTTCAGCGCGTGGTCGGCCAGCGGGTGGGCCCAATCAATTTCCCGGAAATCGCCCAACACCGCCATCAGGCGCAGCAACACCTCGTGGCGCAACGCCAACTCGGGATTGAGCAAGCTCCACACGCCCAGAAAGCCGTCGATGTCAAAATGGTTGGCCGTGACGGCGAGGGCTTCCAGTCCAGTTGCGGACGGCTCATGCAAGGCCCGCAACACCGAGCCGGCGCTGGTGTCGTCGCGCAGGACCGCGGGCGTGGCAGCCCCGCGCCAATGCGCCAGGGTCAGGGCCGCGCCGTTGCCCACGCTGTCCACCACAACGGTGGGTTGCTGCCGAAGCTGCGCAAAGGGCACGAAGTAGCGGTTCATGGCCCAAAGCTCCGTCATAAATGCGTAAAAGCTGGTTGCGGGCGCTCGAACGAGTACCCGCAGCTAACGCAACCAGCTTCTTACTCCCAGAAATTTCGGGCGTTGAGCGCCGGGCCGCTAGCGCCGCCCGCGCCGGTTGCTGATGCGCTCCACCCGCTGCCGCCGTATCCAGCGCAGGTAGGTTTGCAGTTCGTCGGCGCCGCGCAGGGCTTCCACCGAAGGGAAGCGCCGGGCCAGGTCGCGGTTGCTCAAAAAGCGGTGCACGCTGCTGTGGCAGGGCTGGCACAAGTCCACCGTGGGGCCGTGCTTGCCGCCTTCTTCGCGCGGCACCAAGTGGTGGCGCGAGGTGGCTTGCACCTCGCGCTCGCAAAGGCCGCACTGCGGCGTGATGGGCGACGAAGCCACCGAAGGCCAGTCGGTAGAAAGGGAGCGGTGCCTTGCCATAAGCAGCGGAAAGATGAGCAAACGAGCCTTTATTTTAACCTCATCAACACGGCGCGGCCCGTACAAGTTGCGCATTCATTTCTGTTGCACTATCTTGGCCTGTAATGCACTTGCTTGCATTTCTTTACTGATTAATTATTCATAAGCTTTCACCCCTTTTCACCATACTATCTGTGATGATACTTGTACCCTCTTTATCGCGCTCGACCCACTCTTCGCTCTGTGCCCGCTTGGCTGGCGCGCTCGTGGCCCTGTTGCTGCTGGGCGCTGCTCCCTCGGCCCACGCCCAAACCTGGATGGTGAGCACCACCGCCCAAATCAAACTGGGCATACTGGACAAATACGGCCAGTTGGGGCCCTACACGGCCACTTTCGTCGTGCACAGCGAGAAGACGGGCAAGGACTACATCCTGGTGAAAGAGTTAACCCAAAACCAAACCGGCGTGGACGTGCTTTTCCCCACGGAACCCAGCGACCCGCAGTATTTTAAAACCGAAACCGGCGAGGCCGCTTCTGCCACTCCCGGCCGCTACACCTGGGAATGCCGGGTGAAAGGCGTGAAAGCCGTGAGCGGGCGCTTCGTGTTTCCCGAAGTGGGCAACGACGTGACCATCATCAAGAAGTAGCCGCTGGGCCAAACCCAGCGGCGCCAACGGGCCTTCACCGTGCATAAATCCTGAAAAGCCTGGCCGCGCGCCGGGCTTTTTTCGTTCAAGGGGTTGCTTCCGCGCTGCGGCGCGGGCTTTTGCACTTCTCTAACGTTCAACATCGTGCCTCGCAAGTCCTTTCCCGAACTCATCAACAGCCCCGGCATGCCCGTGCTGGTCGATTTCTACGCCACGTGGTGCGGGCCCTGCAAAACCATGGCCCCCATTCTGGAGCAGGTGGCCGCCCAGCACGGCGGCAAGCTGCGCGTCATCAAAATTGACGTGGACCGCAACCAGGCCGTGGCCCAGCAGTACCGCGTGCAGAGCATCCCCACGCTCATCCTTTTCCACCAGGGGCAGCCGGTGTGGCGGCAGGCGGGCGTGGTGCCCGCGGCGCAAATTGCGCAGGCCTTGCAGCCTTTTGTGGGCAAGCAGTAGTCTTTCAGCTACCACCGAGCTTGGCGGAGCAGGCGGAGCAGCGCCAGGCGTAAACTATCCGCGGAGGCAAGGCGTTGGGGATGGACTTACCTTTGCGCATGTCTGCTTGCTACTCTATGGTCCTTCCTTCCGCCGTGCGTTGTCTCTTGTTGGTGTTGCTGGTGGGGCTGAGCTGGCCGCCGTTGGCCGCGGCCCAGGAAGTGGCCCGCTACACCTTGAGCGGCACGGTGCGCGGCGCCCGCGGCGAGGCGCTGCCGGGCGCGAGCGTGGCCGTGCCCGCCCTGAACACCGGCACGGCGGCCGACTCGCTGGGCCGTTTCTCGCTGGCGCTGCCGGCCGGGCGGCACCAGTTGCTGGTGGCATTCGTGGGGTACCAGCAGCTCACCCGCGACCTCAACCTGACGCGCAACCAGCGCCTGAGCTTCGCCCTGCAAGAAAGCGGCAACGAACTGGACGAGGTGGTGGTGGAAGGCTCCGTGACGTTGGAAGAAAAGCTCAAAACCACGCAGATGGGCGTCGAGCACGTGAGCATCCGCGAGGCCAAGCTGCTGCCGGCGCTGTTTGGCGAGGTCGACATTCTCAAGACCCTGCAGCTCAAGCCCGGCGTGCAAAGCGGCGGCGAAGGCACCAGCGGCCTGTTTGTGCGCGGTGGCTCTTCGGACCAGAACCTGGTGCTGCTCGACAACGCGCTGGTGTACAACCCCAACCACTTGTTCGGCTTGTTCTCGGTGTTCAATTCCGACGCCGTGCAGTCCGTGGACCTCTACAAATCGGGCTTTCCGGCGCAGTTCGGCGGGCGGCTGTCGTCGGTGGTGGACGTGAAGCTCCGCGAGGGCGACCGGCAACACTACGTGGCCACCGGCGGCGTGGGCCTGATTTCGTCGCGCCTTACCTACGAGGGGCCCATCAACAAGGGCAAGGGCTCGTTCATTGTGTCGGGCCGCCGCACGTATTTCGACATTTTCACGCGGGCGCTCAACCAAGCCAACGAAGGCAATTCCGATTACGACCCCATCCCCGACTACCACTTCTACGACCTCAACGCCAAGGCCAACTACACGCTGGGCGAGAAAGACCAACTGTTTCTGACCGGCTACCTGGGCCGCGACGTGTTTGGGTTCAACAGTCCGGGCGGCTTCGATTTTAGCTTCAATTGGGGCAACACCCTGGGCGCGCTGCGCTGGAACCACGTGTTTTCGCCCAAGCTGTTCGTCAACACCACGGTGTCGGTGTCGGACTATAAGTACGACCTCACCAACCGGCTCGACCAGTTCAGCTTCGGCCTGGGCTCGCGCATCACCGACTACGGCGCCCGCACCGATGTTGAATACACCCCCAACGACCGCCACGTGCTGAAGGCCGGGGCCCAGTTCACGCGGCACAAGTTTGGCGTGGGCCGCCTGGATGCCAATTCCGGCGACGGCCGCGTGAATTTTGGGTCCGACGTCAACTACTTTGGGCTGGAAGGCGCGCTCTACGCTTCCGACAACTACAAGGCCACTGACAAGCTGCAGCTGGAAGGCGGCCTGCGCCTGACCGGCTTCCGCAGCGGCGACAACCAGTATTTCGGCTTGGAGCCCCGCGCGTCGGCCCGTTACTCGCTCTCCGACAAAACCTCGCTCAAGGGCAGCTACGCCCTGATGTACCAGTACGTGCACTTGGTCACGAACTCGGGAGCGTCGCTGCCGACGGACATTTGGTACCCTTCGCGGCTGAGCGTGAAGCCGCAGCGCTCGCAGCAGGTGAGCAGCGGCGTGAGCTTCCTGCTGGGCGACGGCAACTACTTGCTTACCAACGAAGTGTACTACAAGTGGGGCCGCAACCAGGTGGACTTCCGCGACGGCGCCCAGCTGTTTGTGAACCCGGAATTAGACGCTGAATTCATTTTCGGCAAAAGCTGGAGCTACGGCAACGAGCTGTACATGGAAAAGAAAACCGGCAAAACCACCGGCTGGATAGGCTACACCCTGGCTTGGAGCTGGCGCAACTTTCAGCCCCAGCGCGGCACCACCGGCGTGAACTTTGGCCGGGACTTTCACCCCAACTACGACCGGCGGCACAACCTGACGGTGGTGGTGCTGCACAAGCTCAATGCCCGCATCGACCTCACGGGCAGCTTCATCTACACATCGGGCAACCTGACTACGCTGCCGCTCGGCCGCTTTGGCGTGCAGGACATTCCGGGCTCCCGCACCGGCATCGACCCGCGCCCGGTGCCCATCTACCCCGACCGCAACTCCTACCGCCTCATCCCCTACCACCGCCTCGACCTGGGCGTGGTCTACAAAATTGGCTCGCGGCTCAACCAAGACTTGACGCTCAGCATCTACAACGCCTACAACCGGCGCAACGCCTACTTCGTGTTTTTTGAAACCGTGGAAGACCCGGCCACCGATTTCATCACCGGTTTCAAAGCCAAACAGGTGTCGCTCTTCCCCATCATCCCGTCGCTGACCTACAATTTCAAGTTCTGACTGAGGCCGGTTTGTTTCGAGTGCGCCCCGCAGGGTGGTCAACCATCGTTTTTCTTATGCCCCCCGTTCGCAAATTCACTGCTTTCCTGCTGCTCGCCGGCCTAACCCTGGCCGGCTGCGATTCGCTGCAAAACGACATCGACGTGCCGCTGCCCTCTTATTCGGCCGAGCTGGTGGTGGAGTGCTACCTGGAGCCGGGCAAGGCGCCCAGCCTCACCGTCACCACGTCGGTGCCGTACCTGGACCCGAACGTTCCCCAGATTCCGTCCGACGTCACCGTGACGCTCACCATGCCCAACGGCACGGCCGTGCCCCTTAAGTTCGACCCCAACTACCAGGTGCTGCGGGACACCTTGAGCGGAGAGAAATTCCACACCCACATTGCCCGCGACCCGCTGGTGGCCCGGCCCGGCGACACCTTTGGCTTGGAAGTGCGCGACACCAAGGGCCGCCGCGCCACCAGCACCACCACCATGCTGGCGCCCATTCCCATCGATTCGGTTGAATACAAGTTCAACGACAAAACCGGCGCCGACCGCAAGGCTTATTTCCTGACCAGCTTCCGCGACCCGGCCACGCCCAACGACTGCTACCGCCTGCAGCTGCACAAAGGCGACCCGGCCAGAAAAGCCCTCCTGCTGGAGCCTGAGGTAGATAATTCGTTTGAAGACCGGCTGCTGAACGGCCAGGCCTTCACCGTGGGCACCAGCTACCGCTTCGACGCCGGCGACACCATCACCAGCACGCTCTACCACACCGACGCGGCGTTTTACCGCTTCCGGGAGTCGGTGCGGGACGCCCGCGGGGCCAACGGCAACCCCTTTGCCCAGCCCTCGGCCATTTACGGCAACGTGCAGGGCGGCATCGGCATCTTTTCGGTGCTGAGCCGCACGCGCATGACCAAGATTGTGCGGTGATTTTATATATCTTGTGCCATGCTTACATCCCTGCGCGGCATTTATGCGAACGGAACGGTTCACCTAACCGAGCCCGCTCCCCCTACCTCAGCTCCGGTAGAAGTGGTGGTGGTTTTTTTAGAACCAGATGACCGGCGGGGTGTAATTGTGCCGGCCAATGCGGCCGCGGATTTGGCCCAATCACCTCCTCGCAACGAACAAATGCTCCGCCTGCAGTCGTCGTGGCAGCGCGCGCGCGCGCTGGCGGCTGGCATGACGGGCTCTTCACTGAGCGAAGAAGTGCTGGCCGACCGCCAAGAGGGTAATTAAGGTGCGCGCGTTCCTAGACACTTCCGCCCTCGTGAAACTGTACGACCCCAATGAAACGGGAGTAGCGGCGCTGGAAAACAGTCTGACTTCGGTGACGCGCATCGTACTCTCGCAGTTGGCGCGGGTAGAATTTGTCAGTGCCTTCCAACGCAAAGTGCAGCGTGGCGACCTATTGCCTCAACAAGCTGCGGCCGTAGTAGCGGCTTTTCTTCAAATGCAAGCCGAGTACGACTGGGTGTCGTTATCGGAACCCATACTTGCTCACGCAGCAGAGCTGGTGGTGGTGCATTCCAATTTTCGCTTGCGCAGCCTCGACGCCATTCAGTTGGCTTGCGCGCTGGCCTCCGACAGCTCGACAGGTTTATTCTTCTCCCACGACCAACGGTTAGTCAGCGCAGCGCAAGCCAGCGGCCTGCGCACGGGCTGACCTGTTGTGCTGCTATAGCCCGGCCACCACTTCTCTGATGAGCGCCGTGAGCCGCGGTTCGGCCTTGCCCGCAGCGGCGAAAATATCGGCCAGCACCACCGGCTTGAGGTGGCCCGGAGCGCACAAGTCGGTGATGACGGACACGGCCAGCACGGGCAAGTCCAGGTGGCGCGCGGCAATGACTTCGGGCACGGTGCTCATGCCCACGGCGTCGGCCCCAATGGTGCGCAGGTAGCGGTACTCGGCCGGGGTTTCGAGCATGGGGCCGGGCACGCTCGCGTACACGCCGCGCCGGGTGGTGCCGGCCTGGCCCAAGGCTTGGGCTGCCGCTTCGGCGCGGGCCAGCAGGTCGGCGTCGTAGGGCGCAAACATGTCGGGGAACCGCGGGCCCAGCTCGTCCAGGTTGGGGCCGATGAGGGGGTTGCCGGGCTGCAGATTGATGTGGTCGTCAATCAGCATGAGGTCGGCAATGCGAAAGTCGGGGTTCAGGCCGCCCGCGGCGTTGCTCACCAGTAGCCGGCTGATGCCCAGCAGCTTCAGCACGCGCACGGGCATGGCCAC
>DASVTG010000132.1:0-5096 GCA_036387695.1 Hymenobacter sp.
CCCCCCCGCCAACCTCTGCGAGAAAGCCGCCCTGCGTAAGTCTTTTGCTAATAATAGCAGAGGCTCTGCTCATCGGGCAAACGGCTAATTGCCTTCGCGGCCGTGCACCTGCGCGGGCGGCGAGGTGGCTTCCACCGCGGAAAAGGTTTCCAATATTTTGTAGGTATGCTCCGAACCTTCGGGCACCACCCACGAGTTGCCGGGCTCCAGAACAACCACTTGGCCGGCAATGTGCAACTCGGCGCGGCCGCTCAGCACGTAGCCCACCGTCTCGTAGGGGCGCGCAGCCGGGGCTTTGGGCTCGCCGGGCTCTTCGTTTTCCCACATGCGCATGGCCACGTGCTTGCCGGAAGCCAGGTATTTTTCGCCATCGGCCCCCTTGGGCGAGTAGCGCGAGTCAATTTTGGTGACGGTGGTGTCGGACATGGTGTTTAAAAAAGCGATGTAATGAAGTACCTTTTGGCCCGGCAAGTGCAAATTCACCTCAGGCCCCTGCTTCGGCTAAACGGCTGAAGGGAATCAACCGTTGCTTGCCCGCGCCGAAACCTTCCCTTCGCCATCCGGTTAGATTCTCCGGCTCTTTTTTACTGCCTTTCCTCTGCTGCCGTGCTTCCCCAATCTTTTGTTGCCGAATTGGCCCAGGCCCATTCCTCCGTGCCCGATGCCCTGCCCGGCGCCGCCTTTTGCGCCCTGGCCGATGGACTGTTAGCGCTTCTGTTTCCGCACCGCGCCGAGCGGCCCTTGCCCAACGCCGATACCGTGGCCGCCGAGCTTTATCACTTCCGGGCCGAGCTGGCCGCGCTGCTGACGGGGGTGCCCGCCCTGCCGGCGTCGGCCTCTGAGCTGGCCGACGAGTTTACCGCCCAGCTGCCCGCCCTGCGGGCCGCCCTGCTGCGCGACGCCAGCGCCATTCTGGCCAGCGACCCCGCCGCCCGCGGCTTGGGCGAAATCATTAGTTCCTACCCGGGGTTCTACGCCACGGCCCTGTACCGCCTTGCCCACGCCTTGCACCTGCGGGGCCTGCCCCGCCTGCCCCGCCTGCTGAGCGAGTACGCGCACCAGCGCACCGGCGTGGACATTCACCCCGGGGCCAGCATCGGCCCGGCGTTTTGCATCGACCACGGCACCGGACTCGTCATCGGCGAAACTGCCATCATTGGCGCCAACGTGCAGATATACCAAGGCGTGACCCTGGGCGCCCTGAGCGTGACCAAAGGCCTGCAGGACACCAAGCGCCACCCCACCATTGAGGACCACGTGGTCATTTACGCCGGCGCTACCATCCTGGGAGGCAGCACGGTAGTGGGCGCTCACAGCATCATCGGCGGCAACGTGTGGCTCACCGAAAGCGTACCCTCGCACTCCCGCGTCTACCACCGCGCCCACATCCAGATTTCCCGCAGCGTAGACCCCGCCGCTGAGCTTGTGTTTTCGATTTAACCGAATGGGTGAATGAGCAAACAAGGCACGCGCCTCCTTTTCTCGTTTACATCGACTGCTCAAGAACTCATTCGCCCATTCACTCATTCACCCATTCCCCCATTGTAAATGAAAGCCAACACCATCCTCGACACCATCGGCAACACGCCGCTGCTGCGCCTCAACCGCCTGTTCGCCGCCATTCGCCCCGACGTGGAAGTGTGGGTGAAGCTGGAGCGGGCTAACCCGGGCGGGTCCATCAAGGACCGCATTGCCCTGAGCATGATAGAGCAGGCCGAGAAGGACGGGCTCCTCACCAAGGACAGCCTCATCGTGGAGCCCACTTCGGGCAACACCGGCGTTGGCCTGGCCCTGGTGGCCGCCGTGAAAGGATACAAGCTCACGCTGGTGATGCCCGAAAGCATGAGCATTGAACGCCGGCGCCTTATGGCCGCCTACGGCGCCAACCTGGAACTCACGCCCCGCGAAAAAGGCATGAAGGGCGCCATCGAGAAAGCCCAGGAGATTGTGGCCAACACGCCCGGCGCCTGGATGCCCATGCAGTTTTCCAACCCCGCCAACATCAAAGTCCACGCCGAAACCACGGCCCAGGAAATCCTGCGCGACGCCCCGGAAGGCTTCGACTACCACATCACGGGCGTGGGCACCGGCGGCCACATCACGGCCGTGACCGAGGTACTCAAACCGCTATTTCCCAACATGAAGACCTTTGCCGTGGAGCCCGAAGCTTCGCCGGTCATCAGCGGCGGCGCCCCGGGCCCGCACCCCATCCAGGGCATCGGCGCCGGCTTCATCCCCGACAACCTGCACACCAACATTCTCGACGGCACCATTCAAATCTCGCAGCAGGAGGCGTTCGACATGGCTCGCCGCGCTGCCCGCGAGGAAGGCCTTTTCATCGGCGTGTCCTCGGGGGCTTCGCTGGCTGCCGTGGCCAAAAAGCTGGCCGAAGTACCCCAAGGCGGCCGCGTCCTCACGTTCTGCTACGACACCGGCGAGCGGTATTTGTCGGTGGAAGGCTTGTTCGTATAAGCTCGTTTGGAAGACAAACAAAAAGCCCGACCATGTGAATGGTCGGGCTTTTTGTTTTGAGTGGAGAATATCGGAGTCGAACCGATGACCTCTTGCATGCCATGCAAGCGCTCTAGCCAGCTGAGCTAATCCCCCGTTTGTCGGTTACCGCCGTGCCATTTGCGCTTTGGTTCGACAAAAGTACGGCTCCGTGCCGGTTTGGCAAGCTAGTAGCGCAATTTCTTTGCTTGAGCTGCACAAGTTCCATACAATCAAGCACAAAAAAAGGGCAGGAAATACTTCCTGCCCTTTCTTCGCTGCGGAAACTTAGTTGAAGATGTAGCGAATGCCTACCTGAGCCTGCCAGCGCGAGCCCAGGCCGCCCGTGTCGCTGCGGAAGGTTTCCGTGAGCGGCACGCCGGGGGACAGCACGGCCGGAACAGCCGGTGCGGTGGGAGTGGCTGCTACCGCCGGGGTAACGATGCTTTGGTTGGTCAGGTACGGGAAGGTAAAGTTGGGACGGCCCTGCTGGTCGTAGCCCACAAAGGTCAGCGGGTTCGTTACGTTCGGCGTCCGAAAAGTGCCCCAGCTGCTGTTGAGCAGGTTGCCGATGTTGAACACGTCGATGCTCAGTTGCAGGGTGTTACGGTTTTCACCCACATTGGTGAAGATGTCTTGCAACAGGCGCACGTCGAGACGGTTCTGCCAGGGGCGCACGGCACCGTTGCGCTCCGCGTAGTCGCCCCGGCGCTTGCTGAGGTAGTCGTCTTGGTTGATGTACTTATCCAGGTCGCTCCACTGGTTTGCAGCCGAGTAAATGCCACCGCCTTGGGCCGCCGGAATGGCAATGTCGCGCAACGCAATTTCGCTCTGGTTGCGGGGCACGTACATGAGGTCGTTGCCCGACCCCCCCGAACCGTCGCCGTTCATGTCGCCGGCGTAGGTGTAGGAGAAGCGGCCAGCCGGCGCAGCTTCGTAGAACATGGAAACGGTGGTGGCCAAGTGGTTGATGTACTCGCGCTTGTAGGACACCGAGGCAATGACGCGGTGCTGCTGCAAGAAGTTAGAGTAGCTCAGCACGTTGGCGTTGGGGTCGCCCGAAACGGGGCGGTCGCGCCAGTTGGTCTGGGCAATGGTGCCGCCATCGTTCACAGAGCGCGCGTCGGTGTAGGTATAGGCCACGCTGGCGTACAAGCCGCTGCTGAAGGATTTCTGCAACTGCCCCGTCAGCGAGTAAGAATACCCTTTGTTGGTATTCTTCATCAGAATGGCATCGGTGATGACCGGGTTGGCGGCCGTGGCACCGCCCACGCCGTTATAAATGCGGTTGTTCGCAATCAGGCTGGGCTGGGAGTTTACGTTGGCGGTTGTGTAGAGGCCCGCGTTGGCACCCGTGGTGTTTAGGGCGCCAAACGTGTAGAAAACTGGGCGGGTGTCCGCACCGTTGGCCCGGCCCACGGGTTGGGGCAGGTTGACGTTCTGGAAATAGACCGCGTTGAGGTCCTGGGTGTACAAGGCTTCGAGCGTGGCAATTACGCCACCGGCCAACTCCTGGTCCACGGCGAAGTTGGTGCGCCACACCTGGGGAAACTTAAAGTCGCGGGCCGTAACGGCCAGGTTGTACTGGGTGTTGGCAGCCGCGCCGCTGGGGCGGTAGGCGTCCACGTTGGGGCTGAAGTAATTGCCAACCGAGCCGTCGGGGTTGGTAGCGCCAGAAACCTGAGCGCCCGTGCGGGTGAACGAACCAAACTGCACGCCGTTGTTGCCGGCCTGGTTCGAAAGCCACACGAACGGAATGCGACCGGTGAAAATGCCCGTGCCGCCCCGCAGTTGGGTTTTGCGGTCGTCGTTCACGTCCCAGTTCACCCCCACACGGGGCGACAGCAGCACGGCGCGATTGGGCAACTTGTTGGTTTCCAGCTTTACGCCGTCGCGGAAGGTGAGGTTGGCCGCGTTTTCGTTGCGGGCAATTTCCGAATAGATAACGGGCAAGTCGCCGCGCAAGCCCACCGTCACGCGCAGGTTGCTGCGGGGGCTCCACTCGTCCTGCGCGTACAGGCCGAACTGAGCAGCTTTGGTTTCAGCAAACGGGAATGAGCCATCGGGCAGGGCTGAGTACGACAGTTGGTAGCGCTGCGGGAAGGCCGCCGCGCCGGCGGTGTTAGGCACGGGGTTGCCGCTGGCATCGCGGGTGTACCCCAAGTAGCCCGGCTGACCCGGCTGGCCCGTGCGGGCCGCTGCGTAGAAGTCATCAAGGCCATTGAAGGCGTACGCGCCGTAGTAGTTGGGAGAGAAGCCGTTGGTGAATTTATAAATTTCGTTGTAGGTACCCACCGTCACGTTGTGCTTGCCCAGGAAGGCGGTGAAATTGTCACCAATCTGGTACACGTCGGAGTTCAACACGTTGAACGCCGAGAAGGGCTCGTAACCAAAGGTGGTGTAGCTGTTGGTGGCGTTGAGGGTGCCGCCCGCGGCGGTGCGGGTCGTTGCCGTGCCGATGTCAACCAGTGGGAACGACCCCCCGCCGGGGCTCTCGCGAAAGTCGCGGAATGCGGAGAAGCCGGCCGTGAAGTTGTTGGCAAAACGGCTAGTAAAAGTGCTATTCAATTCGGCAATCACCGAGTTGAGGTTGTTGTTGATGGTGT
>DASVTG010000133.1:0-3019 GCA_036387695.1 Hymenobacter sp.
CCTAGATTAACATTTGTAACACCCACCATTTTGGCCGGCGACCGCAGCTTGACAAGTTTGGTGGCGCATGAGCTCGCTCACTCGTGGTCGGGCAACTTAGTTACAAATGGAACGTGGAATGATTTCTGGCTGAACGAAGGATTTACGGTTTATTTCGAGCGGCGCATCATGGAACATTTGTATGGCCGCGACTACGCCGACATGCTCCAGGTGCTGGGCCGCGATGCCCTGCGCCACACCATAGAGGAAATCGGTATTGCCAGCCCCGACACTCACTTGCACCTGGCGCTGGCCGGGCGCGACCCCGACGAAGGCCTCACCGAAATTGCTTACGAGAAAGGCTGCGCCCTCCTGCTCACGCTGGAGTCGCTCGTTGGGCGGCCCCGGCTCGACACCTTTATCAAGGAGTACTTCGCCAGGTTCAGTTTTCAGGCCATGGACACGGCCACCTTTCTGCACTACCTCCGCGCCGAGCTGCTGGACCAGGAACCCGGCCTGGAAGCCCGCTTGAATTTGGCACATTGGGTGGAGGGCCCCGGCCTGCCCTCCAACGCGCCGCCCGAGACGTCGAGCCGGTTTGAAGCCGTGGACCAAGCCGTGGCGCAGGTGAGAAGAGGCGTCGCGCCGCGGGAGTGGCAGCCAGCCACCGCGGAGTGGAGCAGCCACGAGTGGGTGCACTTCCTGCACGGCCTGCCGCCGACCCTGACCGGGGCGCAGCTTGCGGAGCTTGATGCGGCGTTTCAATTCACGGCTTCGGGCAACTCCGAAATTTTGGCGGCTTGGTTTCCGCACACCATCCGCGTGGGCTACGCGGCAGCCACGCCCGCGCTCGAAAATTTTCTGCGCCACGTGGGACGGCGCAAATTTTTGGTGCCGCTCTACCGCGCCTTGCTCGCCACGCCCGACGGCCCCGCCCAGGCCCGCGCCATCTACGCGGAAGCGCGGCCCAATTATCACTCCGTGGCGACCGGCACGCTCGATGCGTTAATAAACCCGCGCACATAAGCTCATCCGGCCCGAACTTTGTGCGGAGCTTAGCTCTTGGTTGGCCAGTTGGCGGCTTCCATTCCTCTCGAATTTCTCAGTAACATATATTATATCCGTTGAAAACCATCATTCCTCTTGGCAAACTCATTGCCGTGGGCGGCAACGAAGACAAGGGCACCTACCCCAACCCCCGCACCCGTCGCAAGTACTACCTCAACTTTTTTGAGCTTGGCATCCTCAAGCGCATCGTGCTGGAAACCGGCAAGCTCGACCCGCGCATCGAAGTCGTCACCACCGCTTCCATGATTCCGCAGGAGGTGGGCCCCATCTACACGGGCTCCTTTGCCATGCTCAACTGCCTGAACGTGGGCGTGATGGACATTCGCACGCCCGAAGATGCCCGCCAGCCGGAGTACCTGGAACGCTTGCTCGCGGCCGACGTCATCATGTTTTCGGGCGGCAACCAGTCGCGGCTGCGCGAGATGTTCGGCGAAACCGACTTCCTCGACCGCATGATTCAGCGCTACCACGCCGAACCCAATTTCGTGATTGCGGGCACCAGCGCCGGGGCCATGGCCATGTCCCAGCACATGATTCGGGGCGGCTCCGTGCCCGACGCCTTGCTGAAAGGCGCCGTGAAAATGGGCAACGGCCTCGGCCTGCTGCCCGCCGCCGTCGTCGACTCGCACTTTGTGAAGCGCGGCCGTTTTGGCCGGCTCATCGAGTCGGTCGCGCTGCACCCCAAGCTCATCGGCATTGGCCTGGGCGAAGACACCGGCGTGCTCATCACCGAGGGCAACTTGGTGGAAACCATTGGTTCTAACTTGGTTATCATCCTCGACGGCCACAACATTCAGCACAACAACGCCGCGGCGGCCCGCAAAGGCACGGTGCTTTCCATCGAAAACGTGACCATGCACGTGCTGGCCAAAGGCAACGTGTACGACATGCGCGAACGGAAATTCTACGCCAGCAAGGACGCCGTTGCTCATCATGCGGCTCACGCGCTGGCTAGCGCGGCCTCTACGGTGGAGTAAAACGTTGGCTGGTTCGTGCCAACAAGCCCATTCATCTGCTTCGATGAGTGGGCTTTTTTATGCCTGGCCGGGTTTAATTACGTATCACGAGCAGCCGCCTTTTTTGGCTAGCCGGGCACACCTCCCCTTTCACAACATTTTATTCTCACCAACTCACTTCCGATGAACTACCGCAAGCTTGGCAAAACCGGCTTTTCCATTTCCGAAATCAGCCTGGGCACCTGGCAAGTGGGCGGCCGCTGGGGCGAGCCGTTCAGCCACGAAAACGCCGACCACATCCTCAACGCCGCCGTCGATGCCGGCATCAACTTCATCGACACCGCCGACGTGTACGGCGACGGCGAAAGCGAAAAAGCCGTGGGCCGGCTGGTGCGCTCCCGCTCCGAGCGCATTTTCGTGGCCACCAAATGCGGGCGGCGCCTGCAGCCCCACACCGCCGAGGCCTACCAGCCCGCCGCGCTCCGCCAGTTTGTGGAAGACAGCCTGCGCAACATGCAGCTCGAAACCCTGGACCTCATCCAGCTCCACTGCCCGCCCACCGACGTGTACTACCGCCCCGAGATTTTTGAATTGTTCGACCGGCTGCGGGAAGAAGGCAAAATCCTGAACCTGGGCGTGAGCGTCGAGAAAGTGGAGGAAGGCCTGAAAGCCATCGAATTCCCGAACGTAACCACGGTGCAGTTGATTTTTAACATGTTCCGCCAGCGCCCGCCGGAACTGCTTTTCCGAGAAGCCGCGCGCCGCGACATCGGCCTCATCGTGCGTGTCCCGCTGGCCAGCGGCCTGCTCACGGGCAAGTTTTCCGCGCAAACGAGTTTTGCCCCCGACGACCACCGCAATTTTAACCGCAACGGCGAGGCCTTTGACAAAGGCGAAACCTTCTCCGGCGTGGATTATGCCACCGGCCTGGAAGCGGTGGAAGAGCTAAAAAAGGTCCTGCCTGGCCAAGCGCCTTTGGCAGCCGAAGCCCTGCGCTGGATTTTGATGTTTGACGA
>DASVTG010000134.1:0-3744 GCA_036387695.1 Hymenobacter sp.
CCCTCAAACGGTTTCCGCTGCGACGTGGCCCGGGTGGGCCCGCTCCGACGAAAGATAAAACCCCCTATACAGGCTAGGGCAGCCTGTTTCGTCGTCCCAACGCAGCGGGTTAGAATAGGTTGTTAAAAGTCCCTCTCCATATCGCGGCGAGGGTTTTGGTTTCGGTCAACAGCATTGGCTGAAAATGCAGCAGTTCGACCTGCACATCCGTGGAGCTGACCCAGGGCACAGGGAGTGATAAAAACCATTATTGCGATGGGTTTGACGGCGAATAGGCTGAGCGGTTGAAGCAAAGCCCGAGGGCTTCCGCCACGCTGGGCACGGAAAGGGTTCGTCGCGCAGAAGACTCGGTTCGACGTGTATAATCAGTTGGCACCCCACGGCGGCACGGGCGTTGCTACGCACGACGCGGCCCGGTTCTCTGCCCGGAACGGGGCGCGTTGAATGCACACGGGGGGCGGCCCAGCACTTTTCCGTAGTCCGATGTCCCTTACTTCCTACGAGCGGCTGCGCATGACGCACCGCACCCTGCTTCAGCGCCCCTCCGCGGCCCCGGTCCTGCACCGGCTGTTGGCCGAATTGCCCACTCACTTGGACCACATCGTGGCCGACCGGCCCGCGCTGAAGGACGAAGTGGAAACCACGCGCCAGTACCTGGACCGGATAGCCGCGTACGTGGCCACCGCTCCCGCCGTGGACCAGCAGCGGGTAGCCGAAGGCCTACACCGCGCCCTGTCGCCGCTGTTTCCTGGCCAATAATCTCGGGGATTTTCTGTTGGTTTTGCCTCATCGGCTGCCGTCTTGCTAGCTTGACGGTAAGCTGCAGGCCTGCTTGAACCTGGGACTGAACGACTGTGCCGAGGCGACCAGCGAAGCCCGCAACTCTTGAGCCCGCGCCGCGGGCGACACGGCCCCCATGGTGCCGAATTACCGGGTTTGGCGTAATTTAGGTATTCACCTACCTCGCGGCCATGAACACCACCGGACTAAGCAGAAGAAGGAGAACGTCCTGGCGTCGGCGGTTGAAAAAACTGCCAGCCGAGCAGAAAACCGCGTGGATTCTCCTGCTTGCGGTGCTTGCCCTGCTGAGTTGTGCAGTGCTGGCCTATGGCTGGTAAACAATAAGTCCAGCTAGTGTGGCGATTGGCGGCCGGGTTGCGGAACGGCTGTTCCGCAGTGGGCACCGATGGCGCGGGGCTGTGCCCTGTGTCCATGTATTGGCCGGCCTCTGGCCGGCAACGGCCGAACGTTCCGGACTGGATTCGTTCACCGCCCGTCGGCCAGAGGCCGACCAATAGCCGCCACGGGGCAAAGCCGCGCGCCATCAACGACCCAGTAGATGTCGTGGGCTCGTAGGTAACCCGTAGTGGCTGTAAGTCCTCGGGGATGAAGGGCAGCAAAAAGGTCCTCGGAAAATCCTTGCTCACATCTGCTCCACGCGCAGCACTCCCGGAACATTCACTTGAGCTGGCAGCACGCCGGTGCGGGCAAAACCGGCCCATAGCTGCCGCACTTGCTGGCCGGCCAGCTGGACTTTCTCCCAATTCGCGTCCGCGAGCAGGGGAGTGGCTCCCCAACTGGCTGGTGTGCCGAGGAGCAGCGGCAAATCCATGGTGTGTGCTGCGCCAAGGGCGTTGCCTGCTGGCTGAAAAAGCACCACAAAGTGGTAGGCGCGGCCCTGGGCCCGGGCGTGTCGCCGGGCAAAGGCGCTGGCGGGCTTCAGGTAAATCAGGTTTGAGGTGACGTGCACCAGCAGGCGCGCGAGCAGCTTGCCTGTTAGTGGTAGGCGTTCCACCCATCGAAATTGGGGGTCAATGACAGCGAAGAACCGCGTTTCCTCGGCCGTTGCCCCTATCAGCACGTCCACGGCGGGGGCCACTGCCTCCCAGGCTTGGTTTACTTCGGCTTCGGCGGGCAAAGGATAGGCGCCGTACTGCGTGCCAAACGGCATCCCGCCTTTCAGCCCGAACCGGCGCACGGCCTTGGTTACGGCGCTTTCGCGGGCCAGCACCTCCTCGACGGGGGCCGTGGAACTGAGCGGGCCGGCCGCCTTGGCCATCGCCCGCGTCATGGCCCGGCGATTGCGCGCGAGGCCGAGCGGGGCGCTGTGCAGGATAACCCGCCGGAACAAGCCGGCCGCGCCCTGCGCCACCATCAGGTGGGCAATGGCGTCGGCGCCGGACGAATGCCCCAGCAGGGTTACCAGCGAGGGATTGCCCCCCAAGGCCGCAATGTTGCGCTGCACCCAGCGCAGGGCCTCCAGCAGGTCCAACAGCCCCAGATTAGGTGACGGGCCGCCTTCGCTGCCGAAGAAACCCAAGAGCCCTAGCCGGTACGTGACGGCCACGAACACCACCCGCTGTTCCCTCACCAGGGCCGCCGGGTCGTAGAGGGGCAGGTCGCCGGCACCGGTCACGTAGGAGCCGCCGTGCACCCATACGATTACGGGCAGGGACTCGCCCGGCGGCCGGTTGGCCGGCCGCGTGACCGAGAGCCGCAGGCAGTCTTCGTCGAAAGCGGCGTCGGTGTGGAAGTCGCCAAACGCCAGGGCCAGCCGCGGGTCCGCCACTTGCGGGCAGGCCGGGGCCGGGGAGGTAGCCACAATTGGACTGGCTGCGGCCGGCTCCGCTACGGGCCGCTGAAACCGCCCGGCGCGGGCGTACCGAATGCCCGAAGCCCGCACCACGTCGCCATCCTGCCACCCGATGATGGTACCCGCTGGAGCGTTGAATTCAAGCGTCGTGGTTTCGGGCATGTGGTGCTGGTGAAGGGAGGGCCGTAAGCAAGCGTCGTCCGACGGTGGCGTATGCTGGTCGGTCAGACGATTACGGATTGAGCATGAAATCAATTGCAATAATCGTTGCTTCTACATTTGCCCGCGGCTGTTGGGCCCGTGTATTTTGCCAGGCCGGGCCCGCTACGACCTTGACGGTTTTCCAAGAAATGCTCAATACTTCAACTTTGAATCGCAAGGACCTGCTGCAGTGGCTACCGCTCCTGCTCTTTGGCCTGGTGATGCTCACCGACTACCGCACCGCCATGCTCAGCAGCGTGCAGCGCGTTCTGCTGGCCACGGGCTTGTGGAAAGCCGAGGTTCCCGCCGCGGCATTAGCCGCACCGGCGGGCAGCTCAGGCCTTGCTTCTTATCCGAACAACTTGGCCTTGGTCACGCTCGAAGGCAAGCCAGTGCATCTGAGTGACCTCCGCGGCAAGGTGGTTTTTGTGAACCTGTGGGCCAGCTGGTGCCCGCCCTGCGTGGCCGAGATGCCCGGCATTCACGCCCTTTATCAAAAAATGGACCCGCGCAAAGTGGCTTTTGTGATGATTTCGCTGGATGCGGACCCGGCCAAAGCGCAGGCCCTGCTCAAACGCCAGGCCTACGCTTTTCCGGTTTATTTTCCCGCCGGCGACCTTCCGGCGCCGTTCAACTCCAGCTCCATCCCCTCCACCCTCGTCTTGCGCCCCGACGGGCAGGTGGCCACCCGCCACGACGGCATGGCCGAGTACGACACCCCCGAATTCAAGCGGGCGCTGGAGCAGCTTGCTTTGCCTTAGGGCCATTTCGGGGTCGCGCTACTGCCTGCTCTTGCCCGGTCCGACGCCCTAGGCGTCCGACCGGTGGTTGCCAGCCCCATCCGTGTGCAGTGCCCTACTAACAACCGGTCGGACACCTAGGGCGTCCGACCGGGGCCTGCACGCTGATTGCGAAACCACTTTGACGAAGGGTTAGCTCAGCAGTTTTAC
>DASVTG010000135.1:0-2257 GCA_036387695.1 Hymenobacter sp.
TGGCTGGGGCGCAGCAAGGGCAGGCCGCGCTCGCGCAACTCGTCGAACGCCTGCGGACTGGTGACTTCGTGAATGAGGTGCCGGTCGATGTAAAACACCTCCAGCCCGCCGGGAATGGCTTTTACAACGTGCGATTCCCAGATTTTATCAAACAAAGACTTAGGCATCGGGTCGGGTGGGATTGAGGTAGAGACGCGACACTTCGCGTCTCAATCGTTGCGGATGTTGGTATTGGTGCGCATTTCGGCGCGGCTTCGGTCGTTCAACGCCGAGACGCGAAGTGTCGCGTCTCTACAGCGTTCTTGCTGGTGCTTAGCAACTTTTAATTTGCGTTGACGAGTTGCTCCTGTTCCACCAGGGCGTGCAGGTCGTGGTCTACCACTTCCTTTTGGCGGTCGGCGAGCTGGAGGAAGGAGGAATAGGCTTTGTTCAGGGAGTGGCGGTCGAAATCGTAGCCTATTTTCTGGAGGCGGTATGCCAGCGCGGCGCGGCCGGAGCGGGCCGTGAGCACAATGGAAGAATCGGCCACGCCCACATCGCGCGGGTTCATGATTTCGTAGGTTTCGCGGTGCTTGATGACGCCATCCTGATGAATGCCGCTGGAGTGCGAGAAGGCATTGGCGCCCACCACGGCCTTGTTGGCCTGCACGGGCATGCTCATCAGGTGCGACACCATGGCCGAGGTTTCGGCCAGCAGCGGCGTGTTGATGTGGGTGTCGAGGTCGAGGTAGGGGTGCTGGCGCAGTATCATCACCACTTCTTCGAGGGCCGTGTTGCCGGCCCGCTCCCCCACCCCGTTGATGGTGCACTCAATCTGGCGCGCGCCGTTCATCACGCCGGCAATGGAGTTGGCCGTGGCCAGGCCCAGGTCGTTGTGACAGTGCGTGGAGAGCGTCACGTTGTGAATGCCGGTCACGTTTTCGCGCAGGAAACGGATTTTGGCACCGTATTCTTCGGGCAGGCAGTAGCCGGTGGTGTCCGGAATGTTCAGCACCGTGGCCCCGGCCCGGATGGCGGCCTCGCACACGCGGGCCAGGTATTCGTTCTCGGTGCGGCCGGCGTCTTCGGCGTAAAATTCCACATCCTCCACGAAGGACTTGGCCAGCTTCACGGCGGCCACGGCGCGGGCCAGCACATCGTCTTGGGTGCTGCACAGCTTGTAGCGAATGTGCGACTCAGAAGTGCCAATGCCGGTGTGAATGCGCGGATAACGCGCCGTTTTCAAAGCATCGGCCGCCACGCGAATGTCGTTTTCCACGGCCCGCGACAGGCCGCAAACAGTGGCCTCGCGGGTTTGGGCGGCAATAGCACGCACGGCCTCAAAATCGCCGGGGCTCGACACCGGAAAACCAGCCTCAATCACATCTACGCCCAGTAATTCCAGTTGCCGGGCAATGACCAGTTTCTCGTCGCGGTTCAACTTGCAGCCCGGCACTTGTTCGCCGTCACGCAGGGTGGTGTCAAAGATTTGTATTTTCTGGCTGGCCATGGGAATGCAGTTCGGGGCACTTACTTACTCCCCGCAAGTACACCGCTGCCACCAGCGCCTAGAAACTAATTTTCCGGTAGCTTACTATTTCTAAAAGCAAAATATTTATCATTAACAAATTAAATATCAATAATTTAATCAAAATAAAACTACAATAGCTAAACAGCTTTACCCAACCAGTCATGCTGAGCTTGCCGAAGCATCTCTACCGCTTCGACTGTCATCCTGAGCGCAGCGAAGGACCTTCTCACGCTGAAACAAACTGTTCTACCCTGAGAAGGTCCTTCGCTGCGCTCAAGATGACAGAAGGAGGTAAGATGCTCAGCGCGACGCGCTGATAGGCCAGAGCTTACACCAGCAAGCTCAGGAAGTCGGGCTTGTCGTTCAGGTACTCATAGGAAAAGCCCTCGGCCAGCATTCGGGCCTGGATGCTGGTGATTTTCCCTGGCTGCTTGAGCTCGATGCCGACGAATACCGGGCCTTTTTCCTTATTGTTTTTCTTGATGTACTGGAAGTGAATGATGTCGTCGTCGGGGTGCAGCACGCTGTTTACGAAGCGGCGCAGGGCCCCCGGCCGCTGGTCAAACGTGACCATGAAGTAGTGCTTGAGGCCCTGGTAACGGGTAGCCCGCTCCTTGATGTCCTCCATGCGGGTGATGTCGTTGTTTGAGCCGCTGACCACACACACCACCGTTTTGCCCTTTATCTGGTCGGCGTACTGGTGCAGGGCCGAGATGCTGAGCGTGCCGGCGGGCTCCAGCACCATGC
>DASVTG010000136.1:0-3522 GCA_036387695.1 Hymenobacter sp.
ACTCCGCCGGTGACGGACAAGGTGGAGAAATCGGCGAGTTTGTTGGTGCCGGGCACTGTTACCTTGGTGTGGTGCACCTGCGCCGACTGCATAATGATGCGCTTCAAATCGGCGGCGCTGAGCTTGGGGAAGTAGGATTTGAGCACCGCGGCCACGCCGGCCGTCACGGGCGAGGCCATGCTCGTGCCGCTTTCCTTGCCGTAGGTGCTGCCGGGCAGCGTGCTCATGATGCCCACGCCGGGGGCAAACACGTCCACGGCTTTCTTGCTGTAGTTGGAAAATTCGGCGGGGAGCTGCGCGTTGTCGCGCGGGCCGGAAGCGCCCACGGTGAGCAAGTTCGGCACGGGGGTTTTGTTGATGTAGAACGAGGCCGGATAGTTCTCCGTCACGTCGAGGTTTTTGTTCTCGTTGCCGGCGGCGTGCACCAGCAGCACGTTTTTGCTGGCGGCGTACTTATAGGCCGCCTCCACGGCCGGGCGCTGCGGCGAAAATTCCTTGCCGAAGCTCATGTTGATGATTTGGGCGCCGTTGTCCACGGCGTAGCGAATGGCGTTGGCCACGTCCTTGTCGCGCTCGTCGCCGTCGGGCACGGCCCGCACCGCCATGATGCGCACCGGGCTGCCCGCAATGCCTTGCACGCCGAGGCGGTTGTCGCGCACGGCCGCGATGATGCCCGCCACGTGGGTGCCGTGCATGGGGTCGGGGCCGTGCACGTCGTTGTTGCCGTAGTTGCGGTCGTTCACGTTCAGGGGGTTGTCCTTGATGATGTCGGCGCGCGGGTTGAAATTGAGGTTCAGGGAGTTATCGAGCATGCTGCGCTCTTGCTTCACGGCGTTGTTCAGCTCTTTGAGCAGGGCGTCGGCGTCGGGCGAGCCGGTCTGGCGCATCATGTCCAGCAGGCCGGCGGTGGCGCGCTTCATGTTGGGGTCGTCCGACCTGGCGTTGCGCAGGGCGGTGGTGTCGAGGGTGGTCACGCCCAGCGACTGCTTCAGGCCCTCCACCATGCCGGTGAGCGGGCCGGTCATGCTTTCCACCTGTTCGGCGCGCTCGGTTTCCTCCTTCAGGCGAACGGTGTAAATCTTCTCCGCCTTCTGGTACAGCGCAAACTCGGCCTTCTCGGTGGGTTTCACCGTGGCGGCGGTTTTGCCTTTGAAGCGCTTGCGGCCGTCGGCCACGATGCGCGTCACTTCGAGGGTTTCGGCGTTCACGTTGCGGCCGTCTTTGCCGCCCAGGAAGTTCCAGCCGTGCACGTCGTCCACGTAGCCGTTCTTGTCGTCGTCGATGCCGTTGCCGGCAATTTCCTTGCCGTTGCGCCACAGGTTGGCTTTCAGGTCAACGTGGGCGGTGTCGATGCCCGAGTCGATGACGGCCACGATGACGGGGGCGGGCGAAAGGTTCTTCAGCACTTCGTCGTAAGCCCGGTTCACGCCCACGCCGGGCACTTGGTCGAGCTGCGGGTCTTTGAGGTGCCACTGGGCGGCGCTTTGGTCGGCGGCGGGCGCCGGCTTGGGCGCCGCCGGCGCGGGCATGGTTTCGGGGGCGGTGACGGCGGCCGGCGCCGTGGTGGGCACGCTCACCGCGGCCGAGGCGCTGGGAGCGGAAGCCTGGGGCCGGCGGGCGCAGGAAGAAAACAGCGTCGCGGCCAGCAATAGCGGCAGCGAAACGCGGGAGAAAGTAGGCGTCATAAGCAAGAAAAAAGCCGCGTGTGCGAGCGGCCAGTGTGGTGAAGTAACGGAAATTTCGGCCAATGAAGTTCAGCCGAGGCAAAGACGTGCCCAACCGTTCAGATGTTGCGCGTCGGGTCCGGCCCGGCTGGCGCGGCCCCCGAAGGCGACGTGAGCTCCGGCGCGCCGCATGCTCCTGCTAGCGGCATGCTGGTTTTATTTACGGCATGACCGACCCTTCTCCGTGCCTGAACTGCGGCCACCAGCTGTCTCCGCCCGGCTGTTTCTGTCCGCAGTGTGGGCAGGCACCGGCCCACCGCCTCAGCACGGGGCACGTGCTGCACGAGGTGCTGCACACCTTCACGCACGCCGACAAAGGGTTTTTTGCTTTCATCCCGCAGGTGCTGCTCCATCCCGGGCCGTTGGTGGCCGACTACCTGGCCGGCCGCCGCAAGCGCCACTTCAGCCCGTTTCAGTTTCTGCTGCTACTGGTGGGCCTGGCCACGCTGCTCTCCAAGCAGCTGCATTATTATGATGCCGTGGGCACCTACGTGCAGGGCCTGATGCGGGCGCGGCACGTGCCGCCGTTTCTGCTGGTGCGGGTAGCCAGCTACTTCCACGGCCTGGGCACCTATTTCAACGTGTGGTGGCTGGCCCTGCTGCCCTTGCACGCCCTGGTGACGTGGGCCGTGTACGGCTGGCGCCCGGCCCGGCTGAACTACGCCGAGTCGCTCCTGGTGCAGGTAATAGTGGGGTGTGCGTTTCAACTGTGGCTGCTGGTGGCCCTGCCCACGGTGCTGGGCATGATGGGTCGGTTTCCGGGGGCCAGCACGGCCTATTTGCAGGGCGCCGTGGCCGTGGGCTACCTCGTGCTGGTGGGCCGGCACGGCTTGGGGCTGAGCTGGGGCGGGGCCACGTGGCGAGCGGTGGTCACTGGCGTGCTGGCGGGCGCTATCAATTACTACGTCAATTCGGCCGCGTTTAGCTGGTACGTGTTTGGGCAGCATTAGGATTGGGCCGCTTACTTACCGGTCCGACCGGTTGCCGTACAACGTTCATCAGGCCATCCCCCAACCGGTCGGACCGGGCGCGGCGCTACTCTGACGCGCTAAAGCCACCGTCCGCGTACCTTTTCCGGGTCCACCATTGCCATCGATTCGGCCACAAATTGTGCTTGGTCCGTCGGCAGCGCCAGCAACTCATGGCCCAGTGCCTGCTCGCACAACGTGCCACTGCGCAGGCCAGCGTAGTCGCGATACGACGAATAGGGCCACTCGGCCAGGGTGGTGGCCAGCCCTGCGCGCACCGGGTTTTGATGGATGTACTGAAAACACAACAGTGGATAGCCCGCTGCATCGAACGGCCCATCAAGCAGCTTGCCTTTCGTTTTGGGCTGAAAGAGGGCTCCTTGGCGCCCCTGTTGATGATTCAGGCCTTGGGCAAATGCGCTGAGGCACTTGGCCAGGCCACGCACCATCGGCTGGGTGGCGCTGCTGCGGGAGGCATCGGCCCGGGTGCCCGCCGCGGTGGTCAGCAGCAATAAGTGAAAGTGGTTTGGCATGAGGCAATAGGCCAAGAGTCGAACATGGGCCCCAACGTGCTGGCGAAACAAGCGCAGGAAATGGTGATAGTGGCCCGGCTCGTAAAACAGCTGCTCGCCATTGTTGCCCCGGTTGTACACGTGGTAGAGTGCGTCAGCTTCGTAATACATACTTCAATTCAAGGCGTAACTGCCCGGTCCGACCGCCCTAGGCGGTCCGACCGGTTATCGGCCGGTAGATGAGGCAGGAAATATAGCAGAACAAGCCTTTGCAATTACGTACGTTCTGGCCGCGCCCGGTCGGACCGCCCTAGGCGG
>DASVTG010000137.1:0-4349 GCA_036387695.1 Hymenobacter sp.
ACGCCTAGCCCATTGGCCAGCTGGTAGCCGACCCCCGCGGCGTAGCCCAGGTCGAAGGCGGGGTAGCTGCCGGCAAAGTCGGACGTGACGCGCGTTAGCGGCGTGCGCGAGTCCAGCCGGGCATCGGACGCCGCCAGGTACCCGAGCTGCGGGCCGACTTCCACAAACAAGCCCCCGAGGCCGGTGCCTGCCCGCAGCAGCACGGGCAGGTCCACGTAGCGCAGGTTGATGCGGTTGCGGCTGCCGTCGCCCTTGGTGCCCTTCTGGGAATAAAGTACTTCGGGCTGGAGCGAAAACCGGTCGTTGAGCTTGAAGTTGACGAGCACCCCGCCGTGAAAGCCCCACTTATGCGACGCCCCTGCCACGTTCTGGCCCACAACGCTTGTGTATGATGCCCCTGCTTTCAGGCCAAACCGCGCGCCCTGGGCTTTGGCCGCGCCCGCGCTGCTGGCGGCCAAAGCCAGCGTTAGCAGTGAAATACTTCGTATGGTGGTTTTCATGAGCAGGGTGACGTGATGGGGAATGAGCAGATGACGCCGCAAAATAGGGCGTTGGAACACAAATGAGAGAAACCCGCGGATGGAGGATTTCCCCCTTCCTCTTTAATAAGCGGCATGCGTTTTTCAGCTGTGAGCCCAAGGTAGAGACGCATACTTGCGTCTCGTCGTCTGCGCCGCGGGGCGTCCCAACGTCACGTTCACTACACGTCGCCAGCTAACCCAACCGGTTTCTGAAGCAGTGGAAACGGTACTTCCGGACAGTTTTATTCGAAATTTCAACCAGAACCTTGGGAATCAGCCTGGCATATTGCGATTTATGATAATACGAGGTTGAGAAAAATTGCATTATTGTGAAAATACTTGATTATCAATGGATATTGAGGTTAATGAGGAATGGCAGGTAAATTACTTTTTTGATTCTGCCTAACTTGTACCGGTTTTTTAGCGTGGCATTGGGCACTATACTTCGTGCCAAGCGTTTGCGTTGAAAAGCAGCTCGTCGGGTCGCGGGTGCGTCGTTTTATCCTTATCGCGCGCACCGGACCAGGGCAAGAGTATCCATTAGCTATATAATCGGGCCAGCGCGCCGCTTGCGGCGCTGGTCACCATTTCCGTTCAACTAGACTTTATGAAGCCATTTGTTCTCTTTACTGCGTGTCTAAGCCTGCTTGTGGGAAGCCAGCTGCCGGTTTGGGCCCAGACCAAAGCGCCGGCCCCCGCCGGCCCGGCTGCGGCTCCGGTCTACCGGGTAGGCAAGCTCGCTACCGACCCCGCTCAGTACATGCTTGACGTGCAAAGCATGATGGCCAGCACCAACAACGCGGCTGCCCGCGCCACGGCGGCCCGCCTCAAGGAGCTGTGGGGCACCAACCGGCTCACGTCTTCGCAGCAAGCGCGCATTGTGGCCTTGTCGCAAACGATGCTGGCCAAGCGGTTTCGGCCCCGGCCGCACTTCGAACTGTTTTTTGGCGCCATCATCGGCGGGGCCACCACGGCCAAGCTCAGCGACGCGCAAATGGACCAGTACCTGGACGTGCTGGGCCAAACCCTGGAAAAAGAAGCGCCGCAGGAAACCGAAAAGTTCTTGGTTAGCTCCAGCCGTTTCCTCAACGGCGGCTACCTCTACCGGTCGGGCTACAGCCGGCTCCGCGCCGTGGGCGGCACGGTGTCGTTTGCCTATTCGCCCATCGCGGCGCCGGTTTCCAACCTGGAATTTGGGGCGCCCGCGCCCGCGCCGAAAGAGCAGCCCTTGCCCGCCGCCAAACCTGCGGCTAGTAAGCCAGTGGCCAAAGCCCCGGTGAAAGCCGCCGCCAAGCCCGCGCCCAAAAAGAAGGCCAGCAGCAGCGGCTGGGACACGGCCGACTTGTGGTCGTCGCCCTCGGGCGGGGGCTGGGGCGATGCCGACGACGGCTGGGGCGCTCCGGCAAAGAAGAAAGCGCCGGCCAAGAAGCCCGTGGCCAAAGCCACGCCAGCCGCTGCTAAGGCGTCTGAGCCCGTGGTAAAAGCCTCGGACTTTGACGCGCCCACGGCGTCGTTCACGCCCTCGGCGCTGCCCTACGACGACTACCAGACGCCGCCGGCGCGCGGTGCCGTGATGGTGATTAAGGACGCCGACCTGTTGGTGGCCACGGCCGGCGACTCGGTGATGCTGAAGAAGGTGAGCGGCACGGCGGTGCCCAACTCGGGCCGCTTCCTGGCCACCGGCGGGCAGCTGGCGTGGACGGTGAAGGGCAACCCGGCAACGGCCGACCTGGCGGGGTTTGACTTCGACATGACCAAGCCCGAGTTCACGGCCCAGCCCGTGACCCTTACTTACCCAGCCGTGCTGGAAGCGCCCGTGAAAGGCGCCCTCAGCTACAAGAGCGTGCGGCGCAAGCCCGGCGCCACCGAAACCGGCTACCCGCGCTTCATCACGCTCACCAACGACGCCCGCGTCAAGAACCTCGGCGACAACATCACTTACCGCGGGGGCCTCTCCATGGCCGGCAGCAAGGCGCTCAGCGCCGCGCTCGACGGCTCCTTGTCCAACCTCACGGTGAGCCTCGACGGCAAGCCCAAGTTCAAAGCCGCCTCGCGGGCCTATGTGTTCGGCGACTCGCTCATCACGGCCAATCGGGCCGCCATCACCATTTACCAGGGCGCCAAAGACTCGGTGACGCACCCCGGCGCCCAACTCAAATACTCCAAAGCCAAGCAGCAGCTCAAGCTCTCGCGGGAGGAAGGCTTGTACAAGAACACGCCCTACAGCGACTCCTACCACCAGCTCGAAATCCGCACCGAGGCCCTGACCTGGAACCTGCGCCAGCCCACCATCGACTTTGCGGTGCTGTCCTCGAAAAACCAGCAAACGGCCGATTTCGAGAGCAAGGAGTTCTTCACCAACACCCGCTACCAGCAGCTCAAAAGCATCAACCGGCTGCACCCCATGCAAATGCTGGTGGGCTACAGCCAAAGTCACGGCGACGCCAAGACCATTAACGTGAGCGATTTGGCCGCGCAGCTTCAGACGTCGGAGCCCAACATGCGCAGCGCCATGGCGGGCCTGGCGCGCGACGGCTACGTGGCCTGGGCGCCCCAGACCGGCGAGGTTACCATCCTGCCGAAGGGCGCGCACTACGTGGCCGCCGCCCGCGACAAAAAGGACTACGACCACATCGCCATCAAGTCCTTGTCGGGCTCGGGCCGCAACGCCACGCTCAACCTGAACACCAACGAGCTGACGGTGCGCGGCGTGGAGCGCTTCAATTTTTCCGACGATTCGGCCACCGTGTTTGTGAAGCCGGACAGCGCCATCATCCGCATTCAGAAAAACCGAAACATCGATTTCAGCGGCACGGTGGTGGCGTCGGCCATGCGCTTCAAGGGCCGCGATTTCAAATTTGACTACGACGGCTTTTACGTCGACATGGCCAAGATTGACTCCATCGTCATTCGCAGCGAGGCCAAAGACTCCAAGGGCAAGCCCACCGGCAAGCGCGCCGACTTCGCCCTGACCAACAAGGGCAAGGTTTCGACCGGCCGCTTGTTCCTCAACGACCCCAAAAACAAGTCGGGCCGCAAGAAGAAGGGCCAGTACCCCGCGTTTGACTCCAAGAGCGGGGCCAACGTGTACTTCGGCAAGCAGGACGTGCTGGGCGGCGCCTACGACTCCACCATGGTGTTCGACATTCCGCCCTTTAAGCTCGACTCCCTCAACGGCCTCAGCAAGTCAGCTTCCGGGTTCGACGGCACCTTCCGCAGCGGCGGCATCATTCCGGACATCAAAACCAAGCTCACCGTGCAGGAAGACGGCTCGCTGGGCTTTGTGTACGACGTGCCCAAGGACGGCTTCCCGCTGTACAAGGGCCGCGGGCGGGTGTTCAACAAGGTGAAGATGGACGGTAAAGGCCTGCAGGCCGACGGCACAGTGACGTATCAGTCGGGCACGTTCACGTCCAACAGCTTTGTGTTCTACCGCGACTCGGTGGTGGCCGTGGGCAAAACGGGCAACATCGTAGCCAAGAAAACCGACGGGGCCGACATCCCGAAGATGAACCTGCCCGCGGGCTACCTCATGAACTGGAACGTGCGCCAGGACTCCATGTACCTCACCACGCCGCGCTCGGGGGAGGCCATTCGCCTGTACTCGGCGGCCGACCAGAAGACCAAAACCGTCACGGCGTACAACTTCAAAGGCACGGCCTTGCTGACGCCCAAAAACGCGGGCGGCGACGGCCGCCTCGACGGGCCGCAGTCGTTTATTAAGTCGCCGGAGTTCACCTTCAAGTCGGACAGCTATTCCGGACGCAAGGCCACCATGAGCGTGAAGTCGGCCGAGGCCAACAAGCCTGCTCTCACCGCCAATGAAGT
>DASVTG010000138.1:0-2707 GCA_036387695.1 Hymenobacter sp.
AGCTACGCCCAGCGCGCCGTCGAAGACTTGGAGTTTCAGGACTATGCCCAGAGCAAGGTGTTTCGGGAGGCGCTGAGGTAAGTGGAACAGGTCATTTGCCCAACGCCCCTGCCTGTTGTAGCTTTGCCCAACGGCCTAAAACCGCTGTATACCTAACCAAAACCATGCGTCAAATTCAATTTCGTGAGGCCTTGCGCGAGGCCCTGTCCGAGGAAATGCGCCGCGACCCGCGGGTGTTCCTGATGGGCGAAGAAGTGGCCGAGTACAACGGCGCCTACAAAGTGAGCCAAGGCATGCTCGACGAGTTCGGACCCGAGCGGGTGATTGACACGCCGATTGCCGAGCTGGGTTTCGCCGGCATCGGCGTGGGCGCGGCGGCCAACGGCTTGATTCCGGTCATCGAATTCATGACCTTCAACTTCTCGCTGGTGGCCATCGACCAAGTCATCAACTCGGCGGCGAAGCTGTATTCGATGTCGGGCGGGCAGTACTCCTGCCCCATCGTATTCCGCGGCCCCACCGGCAACGCCGGCATGCTCAGCAGCCAGCACTCGCAAAACTTCGAAAACTGGTACGCCAACACGCCCGGCTTGAAAGTGGTGGTGCCCAGCAACCCCTACGACGCCAAAGGCCTGCTGAAATCAGCCATCCGCGACCCCGACCCGGTGATTTTCATGGAGTCGGAGCTGATGTACGGCGACAAAGGCGAGGTGCCCGAGGAAGAATACATCCTCGAAATCGGCAAGGCCAACGTGGTGCGCCAAGGCAAGCACGTGACGCTGGTGAGCTTCGGCAAAATGATGAAAATTGCCTACGCCTCGGCCGACGAGCTGGCTAAGGAAGGCATTGAAGCCGAAGTCATTGACCTGCGCTCGGTGCGCCCCATTGATTACGACACGCTGATTGAGTCGGTGAAGAAAACCAACCGCATGGTGGTGATTGAAGAGGCTTGGCCGCTGGCCAGCATCTCGGGCGAGCTGGCTTACATCGTGCAGCGCCGCGCCTTCGATTTCCTCGATGCGCCCGTCATCCGCATCACCTGCGCCGACGTGCCCCTGCCCTACGCCCCCACCCTCATCGAAGCCTCGCTGCCCAACGTGGCCCGCGTGGTGAAGGCCGTAAAAGAAGTGACCTACGCCAAAGCCTAAGCGCCGATTCCTCGGCATCAAGCGTCAAACAAAAAGCCCCGCCGGTACTACCGACGGGGCTTTTTGTTTCTTCCAAGCTTCAAAACAAGGAGCGCGGCCCATACTCCAGCGTGGCCTGCGCCGCCGCCGAGGCCACAAAGCAGAGCCCAACAAAACCGAGGTACCCCACAAGCAACAGCAGCCGGCGAGGCCAGGGGAACCCGAGAAAAGTATTCCAGGTCCAGGTGGCTGGCCACCCGAAGCTGAAACCCACGCAAAGCAGCAGGTGCAGCGGCAGCAAGTAGCGGCACTCCATGCCCAGCGGCAGCACCACGAGGCACGGCAGGAGCAGCACGGCCAGCGCCAGCCAGTGGCGCAGCGGCCAGCGCCGCAGGTGCCCGCGCGCCAGCACCAAAGCCGCCCCAAACCACACGGTATAATTCAGCCACGCCAAGCCCCAGGAAGGCTGGTAAACTGTTTTGATGTACGGCGTGGGGTACTGAATATCCAAGCCGTTGAACAAGTGCCTGGCCATAATCCCGGCAGCACGCACGGGACGGCGCAACAAAGCGCCTGCATAAGCCTGGTAAGTAGAGAAATAAGGGACGCCCGCTTCACGCAGCAGCTGGGTGCCGGCCTCGTCCCGGAATAGCATGGCCGCATCCGGGTAGTCGGTGCCGTAAGTGGTTTCGTATTTCTGCTGCTCCAGGCCCCAATTTATCTTTTCCAGGTACAGGCTACCCGTCTGTAAACCCGCCAACCGGGCCAGCACCAGGGGCGTGTTTTGCCCAAAGTGCATTCGGTTGATGAGCAGTTGGGGCAGTAGCACCAGCGCCGCTCCACTTGCCAGCGCCGCCACCCGAGGCCACGCCTTGCGCGAACCAGAAGCGGTGCTGAGCAGCCAGAGGAAGGCCGGGGCGCTGGCCAGGTACACGGGCCGCATGTTGAGCGCGGCGGCTAGCAGCAGACCCGCGGCGGCAGCCCAGGCCCACCCGGCCCGGCCCACGGCCACCAAGCTCAGCAGCAGCAGCGCCAGGGCCGGCATATCCGTCAGGGTGAAATTGAAATAGCCGCGCCAAAACGCAAACGTCAGGCCCAGCAACACCAGCCAGCGCCCGCCCGAAACGGCCCGGCCCGAAGCCTGAGCCCACAGTTCCGGAACGGCAACGCCGAAAAGCACTGCCGCCCACCCTGCCCCCAGCACCTTGGCGGTGGTCATGATGGACCACCCCGTGTAGTGCCCCAGCAGACGGGCCGGCAACAGCAGCAAGGGCCCCAGATACCCGCGCAACGCGTCATCGTAAGCCAGCAGGGAAAAGCCGCTGTTCGGAGTGAATTTTAACGACAGCTCCCAATACTCCGCCGCATCGAAGCGCAGATGGGCTTGCGTGTAACCGCTCAGCGGCAGGTAAACAGCGTAGAGAACCAGCACCACGGCCACTCGCCAAGGAGCTGGCCACGCAGCGCGCAGAAACGTTGGAAGTGAAAACATGCCCGGCAAAGCTAGTGCCGGGGCGCCCAAGCCTTTGCCGGGCCGCCAAGCAGCCCAAGCATTGGTCTGTCTAGAGCGGTGTGGGGGG
>DASVTG010000139.1:0-1648 GCA_036387695.1 Hymenobacter sp.
AAGGTGGAGCTCATGCACAAGCAGGCGCGCAAACTGCTCGACCTGGTGAACGAGCTGCTCGACTTCCGCAAAGTGGAAACCGGCAACGTGCCGCTGCGCGCCAGCTACGGCGACGTGGTGGGTTTCCTGCACGACACGTACGCCATGTTCCGGCACAAAGCCCAGGAGCGCGGCGTAAACTACGTGCTGGACCTGCCCGCCGAGCCGGTGCTGCTGTACTTCGACCGCAGCAAGCTGGAAATCATCCTCACCAACCTGCTGGCCAACGCCTTCAAGTACACCCGCCCCAAGGGCCGGGTCGAGTTCACCGCCACCGTGGTGGGCAGCCCGGGGGGCGAGGCCGAGTTCGGCGACGACCACAAGCTGGTGGGCAATTACCTGAAAATCTACGTCGGCGACAACGGGGTGGGCATCAAGCCCCACGAGCTGGACCACATTTTCGACCCCTACTACCAGGCCTCGCACACCAACACCCTGCGCATGACCGGCACGGGCATCGGCCTGTCGTTGGCCAAGCAGTTTGCCGAGCGGCACGGGGGCCAGCTCACCGTGGCTTCGGCCGAAGGGCGGGGCACCACGTTTGAGCTGCGGCTGCCGTTTGGCCAGCAGCACCTGCGCCCCGGCGACATGCAGGAACCCGAGCCGGCGCCGCTGGCGCTGGACGCTGCCCCGGCGCCGGCGCCCGCACTGGCGGAGGTTGCGAGCGAAGAGCTTGCGTGGGCGGGCCCCGCCGGCCCGGCCCGCCCGCCGCGCCTGCTGGTGGTGGAAGACAACGACGAAGTGCGCCAGTACCTACAGCAGCTCTTCGAGCCGGAGTACGAGGTGCTCACGGCCGAAGACGGCTTGGTGGGCTGGGACGTGGCCCTGCGCCAGCTGCCCGACCTGGTGCTAAGCGACGTGATGATGCCGCGCAGCGACGGCCTGGAGCTGTGCCAGAAACTCAAGCAGCACCCCAAAACCTCGCACATCCCGGTGCTGCTGCTCACGGCCCGCACGGCGGAAACGCACGAGCTGGAAGGCCTGGGCCTGGGCGCCGACGAGTACGTGAGCAAGCCCTTCAACCCCGCCCTGCTGCAAGCCAAAGCCGCCACGCTGCTGCGCAACCGCCGCAAGCTGCACGAGTTCTACCAGCGCCAGATACTGCTCGAACCCACCGAAATAGTGGTGGCCGACGCCGACCGCCAGTTCCTGGAAAGCGCCATGGCCGTGGTGGAAGGCCACCTCGACGACACCACCTTCAGCGTGCAGGTGTTGGTGAAGGAGATGGCCATGAGCCAATCGGTGTTTTACCGCCGCATCAAGAGCATCACCGGCCAGACGGCCGTTGAGTTCATCCGCGACGTGCGCATGAAGCGCGCCGCCCAGCTGCTGGCCCAAACCACCATGCGCGTGTCGGAAGTGGCGTTTGAAGTGGGCATCGAAGACGCCAAATACTTCCGCAAGGCCTTCCAGAAAATCTACAGCCTTTCGCCTTCGGAATACGCCAAGCAGCACCGCCAAACCCGGGAAACGGCGGCTTCGGGGGCATCGACTGAGTAAGCCGGTGGTTTCTGCCCAGCGGCGCGGGCCAGACGGCCTCACTCCTGCCGGACACGGCACAAGAAAAATCAGCGCCGTTTCGGCGTCGGTGTACGCCTGCCGGTCCGAC
>DASVTG010000140.1:0-10683 GCA_036387695.1 Hymenobacter sp.
TGGGTGGGGGGGAATGGGACTTGCCATGGACAAGGTGGGTTTCAGCGCAGTGCAAACACAAGGCCGGGCTCACCGCAAGGCAAGCCCGGCCCCGAAATCAAGTGTTCAATACCTCGCCGCCGTTGGGGTGAATGGCTTGCCCCGTGATGTAAGAGGCGTCTTCCGAAGCCAGGAATACATAGGCGGGCGCCACTTCCGAGGGCTGGCCGGGCCGTTTCATCGTAGTGTCCTTGCCGAAGGAAGCCACTTTGTCGGGCGGGAAGCTGGCCGGGATGAGCGGCGTCCAGATGGGGCCCGGGGCCACCGTGTTGGCCCGGATTTTCTTCTCGGCCAGCTGCTGCGCAATGGAGCGGATGTAGGCCGTAATGGCGCCCTTGGTGGCGGTATAGTCCACGAGCTGCTGGTTGCCCCGGTAAGCGTTGATGGAAGACGTGGCGATGATGGAGTCGCCTTCGTTCAGGTATTTCAAGGCCACCTTCACCACCCGCACCATGGCAAAGAAGTTGACCTGAAACGTGTCCTCAAACTGCTCGTTGGGAATTTCCGACACGTCGGTGCTCACAAATTGCTCGGCCGCGTTGCTCACCACAATGTTGAGCTTGCCCAGCTCCTGCACGGTTTGTTCCACCAGCTGTTCGCAGTGGTTGGCGTCGCGCAAGTCGCCGGGGATGGTGAGGCAGCGCCGGCCTTCGGCTTGCACCAGTTGCCGGGTGGCGTAGGCGTCTTCCTCTTCCTCGGGCTTGTAGGTGATGGCCACGTCGGCGCCTTCGCGGGCAAAGTGCACGGCCACCGCCCGGCCGATGCCGGAGTCGCCGCCCGTGATGAGGGCCACCTTGTCTTGCAGCTTGCCGCTGCCCCGGTAGTTGGGCCGGATGTATTCCGGCTGCGGCGTCATTTCTTCTTCAAGTCCGGGCTGCTGGTCTTGCGATTGGGGAGGGAGCGAAGTGGGTTTGGTTTCCATGGAAGGCGTAGCGGAGAAATGGAGTAGGGAACAAAGCCTCGGTGCCACCGAGAAGCTCTGAACGGGTTACTCCCTTCGCCAGCAATTGGTTAACGCCGAGCTTGGCTCGAAGCTCAACCCTATTCCTTCACCCAATCACGGAAAAAACGCTGTCGGGCGCGAGCCTTCTATCAACAGAATGCCTGCCGCTTGAGAAGCCCCGCGCCCGACAGCGCCGTTCCGTTATCGCCTCAGTCTCTGTTCCGAAACCCCAGCCACAGCGCCAGTCCGAGCAACGTGATGCCGCCCCGGATGCACCACGCCACGGCCGGCCCCCACCGCTCAATCCAGGAGAGAAAAACGTAGTGCACGTTCGGATTAATAAACGGCAGCACCAGCGAAATAAGCCCAATAATGAGCAAGCCGAGTCCAAGTTCTTTCATAAAACGGGGGTTGGGATGGAGAATGTTTTCCCCGCAACGCCCGTCGCATCCCAATATTATGCTCCTACCGCAATGCAGGAAATTTCCACTTCCACGTCGCGCGGCAAGCGGGCTACTTCCACCGTTTCGCGCGCCGGGGCGGTGGCATCGTCGAAGTACGACCCGTACACTTGGTTGATGGTGGCGAAGTTGCCCAAGTCCTTCACGAAGATGCTGCACTTCACCACATCCGTCAGCTCCAGTCCGGCTGCTTTCAGCACGGCAGTCAGGTTCTTCAGCACCTGGTGCGTCTGCGCCGAGACGTCGCCTTCCACCAATTGTCCGCTGGCGTCGAGCGGTATCTGACCCGAAACGTACACGGTATTGCCCGCCTTCACGGCTTGCGAGTAGGGGCCAATGGGTGCGGGAGCTTGGTTGGTAAGAATGATTTGGTGGGCCATGTGCGGAAAAGGTTAGGGTATCTTTGGCCCAAAGTAACTACCGAAACCATGCACATTCTGGTCATTGACGGCGGCCACGTCGAAGCGGAATTCCGCGAGAAGTTCGGGCCGGCACACGAGTACAGCTTTTTCAGTTCGAACTATGCCAATCAAGCTGAACAAGATTTGATAGCGCCTCAAATACAAGCCATCGGCCAAATTGCTGACGTGGCGTTCTGCTGCGAGAGCGCGCAGTCATATGGGTTTTTTATTGGGCAGCCACTTCCCGTTTTTGCAGAAGCATCATGTGATTCTCTGGCCGAAAATTTACATTGGGAACACGATGTGACCCCTGGGGCTCCCCTCTTCGGCTTCTGCGGCCTGCCCACTCTCCTGAATCGCCGTCTGCTCGAAGTAAGCCTTTGGCATGAGTCCAACCGCGCGAAACTAGCCGAAACCTGCGCCGCCCTCGGCACCGATTACCGAGTAGTTGAAGACCGGGTGGGCCTGGTCACGCCCCGAGTCATCTGCCAGATTATCAACGAAGCCTGCCTCACCGTGCAGGAAGGCACCGCCACCATGCAGGACGTGGACCTTGGCATGCGGCTGGGCACCAACTACCCGCACGGCCCGTTCGCTTGGGCCAATGCCATCGGCGTGGAGCGCGTTTACGCCGTGCTGGAAGCCATGTGGCAGGACACCCACGACGAGCGCTACAAAGTCTGCCCGCTGCTCAAGCGGCAAGCGCTGCGCGGTGAGCCGTTTCTAGTCTGAACCACGGATTCATGCGGATTTATCGGATTCCGCAGATTTTGCGGATGATTCATCATGAATTTTTTCTTGGTGACTGGCAAAAAAGAAAGCCGCTCAATTGAGCGGCCTTCTTTTTGATACGGAACGTCAATCGTCCACAAAATCCGCGGAATCCGATAAATCCGCATGAATCCGTGGTTCAGACAATTACTCCACCGTCACCGACTTAGCCAGGTTACGAGGCTGGTCCACGTTGCAACCACGCAGCACGGCAATGTGATAGCTCAGCAACTGCAAAGGCACCACCGATACAAGCGGCATCAGGATTTCGCTGGTGTGAGGCACTTCAATCACGAACTCGGCCATTGCCGGAATTACGGTGTCGCCTTCGCTTACGATGGCAATGATGCGGCCTTTGCGGGCCTTCACCTCTTGGATGTTGCTCACCACCTTCTCATAAGAGCTGTCGCGGGTGGCAATCACCACCATCGGCATGTTCTCGTCAATCAACGCAATCGGACCATGCTTCATCTCGGCGGCCGGGTACCCCTCGGCGTGGATGTAGCTGATTTCCTTTAGTTTCAATGCGCCTTCCAGCGCCACCGGGAAGTTGTAGCCCCGGCCCAGATACAGGAAGTTGGTCGCGTCCTTGAAAATTTCGGCAATGGCGCGGATTTCGGTATCCAATTCCAATGCCCGGCTAACCTTGGCCGGAATTGTGTCGAGCTCCACCATCAGCTCGCGCAGCTTGGTGTCGGTGATGGTGCCGCGCTTCTGGCCAATTATCATGGCCAACAGGGTAAGCACCGTGACCTGAGCGGTAAAGGCTTTCGTCGAGGCAACACCGATTTCAGGGCCAGCGTGGGTGTACGCTCCAGCGTCGGTGGCGCGCGCAATGCTACTGCCCACCACGTTGCAAACGCCAAAGATGGTGGCGCCTTTGCTCTTAGCCAACTCTATGGCAGCCAGCGTGTCAGCGGTTTCGCCACTTTGCGAAATAGCAATGACAATGTCGCGCTCCGTGATGACCGGGTTGCGGTAGCGGAACTCCGAGGCGTATTCTACCTCGACAGGTATGCGCGCCAGGTCTTCAATCAGGTATTCAGCCACCAAGCCCGCGTGCCACGAGGTGCCGCACGCCACGATGATGATGCGCTGGGCATTGACAAACTTCTGCTCGTAGGCCCGGAAGCCGCCCATGTTCAAGTGGCTGCCACCCAATTCCAAACGGCCGCGCATGGAGTCGAGGATGGAGCGCGGCTGCTCGAAAATCTCCTTCAGCATGAAGTGCTCGTAGCCACCTTTTTCGATGCTGTCGAGCTCCATTTCCAGCTTCTGGATGTAAGGAGTCTGGTTCACATCCTCCTTGGAGCGAATCTCGAGTTGCCCGTCGCGGATAACAGCGATTTCGTAGTCGTTCACATACACCACTTCGTTGGTGTACTCGATGATGGGCGTGGCATCGGAAGCAATGAAAAATTCTCCTTCACCAATGCCAATCACCATCGGGGAGCCTTTGCGGGCGGCGATGAGCTGGTTGGGGGCATCCTTGCTGAGCACCACGATGGCGTAGGCGCCCACTACCTCGTGCAGGGCCAAACGGACGGCTTCTTCCAGCGTACAGGCGTTCTGCTTTTGGATTTCCTCAATCAGGTTAACGAAAACCTCGGTGTCGGTGTCGGAATGGAAGGTGTGCCCCTGCTTTTGCAAGTGCGTTTTCAGCGCCGCATAGTTCTCAATGATGCCATTGTGAATGATGGCAATGCGTTCCGAAGTGGAATAATGCGGGTGAGCGTTTTCGTCGTTGGGCTCGCCGTGCGTGGCCCAGCGGGTATGGCCCATGCCCACGTTGGCGTGCGTGTCCTTAGTGGCAATAAAAGCTTCTAACTCACTGACTTTTCCTTTCTTTTTGTATACGTTCAGCTCGCCGTTGAGCAAAGCAACGCCGGCAGAGTCGTAGCCACGGTATTCGAGCCGATGCAGACCTTTGATAATGATGGGGCAGGCCTCACGATGGCCCAAATAAGCAACAATGCCGCACATGGCAGAAGGGGTTAGGATATAAATAAAAGGAACGAAGCTAAAAGATTGCCCAGCCTTGCCATCGGCTCGGGGCCAACTACTTCTTGGAGTAGTATACGCGCAAGCGAATGTTGCTCGCGTCAAGCGCAGCCCTATTCAGCGATAGGGAGTAGGGTGCGGTAACGGCGGGGTTGGGAGCCATCTGCGAGACCGGGGCCGAAGTTGGTACCAATACGAGTGAAGCCGGCCGTCCGTCGAGCTTATCGCTGATGTAAGCTTGTAAGTAGTTGGTAATGGTCAAGCTGTAGTACTGCGGGGTAGCCGTTGTTTCCAGCAGACCAAAGGCCGGGGAACCAGTGCTGAGTTGAGATGCACCATCGGTCTGCACCAAACGGTCGTACGCGAGAAAGTTCAGGGTACGCTGGAGCACGTTGTTGCCGGCATCTACCTCCACGGCGTATAGCCACGCTGGGTTAGCAAACAGCGCATTGGTGAACGGCTTGACAGGCACGCGCAGTTCCGCTCGGTTAATGGTCAAGCCGGGCGTGCTCATCAGCGCGTCCAGCCCTTTAAACGAAACGCGTGTGCCCAAGCCCGTACCCTCCTGAATATAGCTGGTGCCATTCAGGAGCGTGGGGCTCACAGAACCAGCCCGAGTGCTCAGCGCCGACAGGGCTGTGGGCAACGCATTGGTTATCTGGGTGAAGTACCGAGGGTCGCGGGCCGAAGGCAAGCCTTGGCTACCGCTATACACCGGCCCAAAAAAGATGGAATAGCTGCGGCGGAGTGTGTCGGCGGAGTGAAAGTACACCACCATGCGCTGCGCGTTGGTTCGCGGGAAGCTCACAATATTGCCGGTGTGGCCCGCGCTGGGCGCCAGGGCCACGCCTTTGAGTACGGATGCCAATTGAGCGTCTCCAAAATTGGGCGCAGCCAGTTGAGCAAACAAACTGGTGGCAAAATCGGAGGGAATGGCCGGTATAGCCGGCCGAGTGGAGGTGGCCGGAAAGGCCCGGCGCTGCAACAGCAGGCGCACGGTGGGGTCGGGCACGGTGCTGGTGGTGGCCGGTGTAGTGGGCGTAGCCGCGGTTGTCACCTTCTGGGTCCGGTCGAGGCGGCTGAACAGATTCAAGCCCAACGCGTCGCCCGTGGCCACAGTTGTGCCGCCGTCGTAAGCCACCCGTTCATCAAGAGGCGCGGGCAATTTGTAAACGTCGAAACGCACGGGCATGGTGGCGCTGCCGTACACTTTATCGAACCCCATCACCATCACGACGGAGTCGAGTACGGGTTTGGGTAGCTTCGACGGCAATGAATCGACCACGTTGCCTCTGGGAATGTCAAAGCCGCTCACCACGTTGAAGTAGGCGCGGGCCTCGGTGGTACCGGCCACGTTGTCGTCCAAGCGGCCCACCAAGAAGTGGTCGGTTTTCAGGGTTTGTACCGGGGCCAGGCGCACGGTGGCCGCGTCGACGTCTAGGTCTTGGTATTCGGTGCTGGTGGACGTGGTGTCGGGTAGGTCCACGTTAAGGTCGGTGCCCGTGTCGCAGCTGGCCAGGGCCAAAGCGGTGAGAGCTACCAGGGGAGCACAACGGCTAGTTAGCCAATTCATTGTAAAGCGCTAGGTAAGAAGAGTGCAGGTTTTCATCGGTCGCTACCTGGCTGAGCTTGTTGTGGAGGGCGTATTCGTGAAACATGCCGTTCATGTTTTCGCTGAAGTCCTCGTCGGACCGCACCACGGTGTCGGCATATTCCATGCCCATCTTGATGAAACCGCTGAAGTCGGCCGTTTTGAGCGAGGCCAACATGGCGTCGTCAATGTCCAGCATTTTGGCTTTTTCCAGGATGTTGCCTTCGAATTTGTCTTCGAACTCGTTGTTGTAAATCGAGAACACCGACTTGGCATCCTTGAATACGGGGTCTTTTTTGTAAGTCGTTTTCAGGTACAGCGGAATCAGGCCCGTCATCCAGTCCGAGCAATGCACGATGTTCGGCGACCAGCCGAGCTTTTTCACCGTTTCCAGCACGCCTTTGCAAAAGAAGATGGCGCGCTCGTCGTTGTCGGCGTAAAACTTGTCGTTTTTGTCGACCAACGCCGACTTGCGGTGGAAATAATCCTCGTTGTCAATGAAGTACACCTGCAGCTTGGCCGTTGGAATGGAAGCCACTTTGATAACCAAAGGCTTCTCGTCGTCGCCTACGGCAATGTTGATGCCGGAGAGGCGCACCACTTCGTGCAAACGGTTCTTACGCTCGTTGATAATGCCAAAGCGCGGCACGAAAATGCGGATTTCGCACCCCATCTCCTGCATGCTGGCGGGTAGCCGGCGCAGCATTTCAGCCACTTTCGTGGTCTGCAGAAACGGGTCAATTTCGGTGGCCGCGTAGAGGATTCGTAGCTTCGACATAAAGGGATTATTGAAGAGAATGGAACAAGGCCATACTATGGGTGCACAAAATTAAACAATTTTGAGCGGAAATTCAATAAAAGCTACTCCGAGGGCCGTTCCGATTGCCTTCCTCTCCTATGCAGATACTTACGACCGCCGCCGGGTTGCACGCTTACACCGAACGCGCCCGGCAAACCGGCAAACAGCTTGGCCTCGTGCCCACCATGGGGGCCTTGCACGCCGGCCACATCCAATTGGTGCAGGCCGCCCGCGCCGAATGTGACGAAGTGATAGTCAGTCTTTTTGTTAACCCGACCCAGTTCAACAACGCCGAGGACTTTCGGCTTTATCCGCGGGTGCCGGAAGCCGACGCCGAGATGTTGGCCCCGGCCGGTTGCACGGCGCTTTTTGTGCCATCGGTGGAAGAAATGTACCCGAGTCCGGCCGTGTTGCGGTTCGATTTTGGCGACTTGGAACGGGTGATGGAAGGCGCGCACCGGCCCGGTCATTTCAACGGAGTGGCCACGGTGGTGAGCAAACTTTTTCATTTGGCCCGCCCGCATCAGGCTTTTTTTGGTCAGAAAGACTGGCAGCAAGTGGCCGTCGTGCGCCAACTGGTGGCCGACTTGTCTTTCGACCTGCAGATTGTGACTTGCCCCACCATACGGGAAACCGACGGCTTGGCCATGTCCTCGCGCAACCGGCGGCTCGACCCGCCCGCCCGCGCCGCGGCTCCGCTGCTGTACCAAGTGCTAACTGCCGCCGCCGCGCAGGTAGGGCAGGGCGTAGCCCCTGCCCAGGTGCGCGCCGAAGCCGAAGCGAGTTTGGCGCGCGAGCCCCTGCTGACCCCTGAGTACTTTGAAGTGGCCGATGCCCAAACCTTGCAACCGCTGACGGAATACGCCGCCGGCAGGGCTGTGGTGCTGTGCCTGGCGGCGCACTTGGGCGGCGTGCGGCTCATCGACAACGTGCTGGTAACGGTGTGACCTGACGGCGCGCCATTAGGTTTTACTTTTGCTGGGCTTTTACCACCGCAATTATTATACTTGAAGCCCTTCCTTAACGTCCTCAAATACGCGCTGCTCCTGGCCTTTTCGGGCGCGCTGATGGTGTATGCCGTGCGCGGGCAAGACCTGTCGCGCATCGGCCACTACATTGCCACCGCCGACTATTTCTGGTTGGGCATCACGCTCACGCTTTCGGTGCTGGGCTATTTCAGCCGGGCTTACCGCTGGCAGATGCAACTCACGGCTTCGCGCTACCAAGTAAAGTACTGGGACGTGTACCACGCCATGATGGTGGGTTATTTGGCCAACATTGTGCTGCCGCGCATGGGCGAAGTCATTCGCTGTTCGGTGCTGCGGCGCACAAGCAGGGTGCCGGTAGAAGTGTCCTTGGGCACGGTAATCACCGAGCGGGTGATTGACGTGCTGGTGCTGGGCTTGCTGCTGGGCTCGGTGTTGCTGCTGGAATTCAATAAGTTTTGGAGCTTCATCCAGAGCTTGTTTGCCGACAAGTACGATTCGCTGGCGGCCAACCGCAACGTGCTGCTCGCGGTGGCCGGCATTGCGGTGCTGTTGGTGTTGATATTTGGCTACTTGCTGTTTCGCAACTTGGAAAAATTGCGCCAGAACGCCCTGTTTGCCAAAGTGGTAAGCTTCGTGAAAGGCCTGCTGGCTGGCGTGTTCAGCGTGCGCAAGCTGGAAAATAAAGGCGTGTTTCTGTTGCACACCGGGTTCACTTGGCTGGTGTATTACCTCATGGACTACCTCGCTTTTCGCTGCTTTCCCGAAACGTACGGCCTGGATGTGAAAGCCGGCCTGGCCGTGCTCACTTTTGGAGCCTTCGGCATGGCGGCGCCGGTTTCGGGGGGCATCGGCGTGTTTCACGTCATGGTGCAAAGCACCTTGCTGGTGTATGGCATTAGCAAGGAAGCGGGCATTGCCTATGCCCTGGTGGTGCACGGCGCCCAAACGCTACTCATGGCGCTGCTGGGTGGCATCAGCTTTGTGGCCAGTGCAATGAAGTCGGGCAAGGCCGCTCGCACTTTGGTGGCCGAACCCGTTGTATCCAATTGATAAGCTCATGCTCATGTGGACGAAAAATAAAGTCATGACCCGCGAGCAAGTCGTGGCAGCGGTGGCAGACTGGCGGGCTCAGGGGCGCCGGGTGGTGTTCACCAACGGCTGTTTCGACTTGCTGCACCTCGGGCACGTCGACTACCTGGAGCAGGCCCGGCACTTGGGCGATGCCTTGGTGGTGGGGCTGAACACGGACGCTTCGGTGGGCGCGCTCAAGCCCGGCCGGCCCATCCAAGACGAGCTGGCGCGGGGGCGAATCCTGGCGGCGCTGGCCTTCGTAGACGCGGTGGTGCTGTTCGGCGAGCCCACGCCGCTGGCCCTGATTGAGCTTGTGCAGCCCGACGTGCTGGTGAAGGGCGACGACTACGCAATTGACGGAATTGTGGGCCACGAATTGGTGTTGAACAGGGGCGGGCAGGTGCTCACGGTGCCGTTGGTGCCGGGCTACAGCACGTCGCGCATCGTCGAAAGAATTATGAGCGTTGGGTCATGAGCGTTGAGTTGATGGAACGACGTCGTTGCAGATTCGCGCTTTTTACCTTCTAGCTCACAATTCAACATTCACAACCCACCACTTAAAATTTTCTTGCCATGTATTTCCTTCTCATTTTGCTTATGCTGGTTAGCTGGGGCATTCAGTGGCGCCTGCGCAGCAAGTTCAAAGAGTATTCGCAGGTGGGCCTGCAAGCCAACCTCACGGGTGCCCAGGTGGCCGAGCTCATGCTGGCCGACCACGGCATCACCGACGTGCGCATCATCAGCACGGAAGGCCGCCTGACCGACCACTACAACCCCACCGACAAAACCGTGAACCTGAGCGAAGGCGTGTACGCCGAGCGCAGCGCCGCCGCGGCCGCCATTGCCTCGCACGAGTGCGGCCACGCCGTGCAGCACGCCACGGCCCATTCCATGCTGCAGTTCCGCTCGGCCATGGTGCCGGCCCTCAGCGCGGTTTCAACCTACATGCCGTGGATTTTGCTGGCGGGGGTGTTCATGATTAACCGCAGCATGATTCCGCTGGGCGTGGGCATTGCCTTGTTCTCGCTCACCACGCTGTTCTCGTTCGTGACCTTGCCGGTTGAATTCGACGCATCGCGCCGGGCCCTGGCTTGGATGGACAAGCGCGGCGTAGTAACCGTACAGGAGCACGCCATGGCCAAAGACGCCTTGTGGTGGGCCGCCATGACCTACGTGGTGGCCGCCATCAGCTCGCTGGCCACGCTGCTCTACTACGTCAGCATCTTCATGAGTGGCAACCGGCGCAGCTAAGCGCTGGCGGTTGTCATAAAGCAAAAAGCCGTCGTCCTGCAAGCAGGGCGACGGCTTTTTGCTTATTCAGCATTGTTAAATTGAACTGGCGGATTATTCACATATTTTCCAGTTGGGTTGAAATATACCTAAAATTAGGTATTGGCTTTAACAGTTTTATTTTGCTATTTTGTTGTACTGAATTTATTTGGTTGCTGGTTGTTCGCCTTCTTTTCCAGCGAAACAGCAACACGGGCTTGCCTTTTGTCTGCCATAGTCGTGACTGCTTCTACCCCAACGGCCCTGGTTGCGGCCGCGCCTACCTTGTTTCGGCAAGGATTGCTGGCTTTGCTGCACGAACAGTGCCCAGCCCTGCGCATTACCCTC
>DASVTG010000141.1:0-3431 GCA_036387695.1 Hymenobacter sp.
GCCACCATTCCGCCCGTGTCGCTGATTTTGGCCAACGGAACCGAATTCCCGCAAAAAGGGCGCATCGAAACCACCAGCGGCTCCATCAACACCGAAACCGGCTCGGTGCGGGTGCGGGCCACGTTCCCCAACCCCGGGAGCGTGGTGCGCAGCGGCAGCAGCGGCACCGTCCGCATCCCGACCACCGTGGACACGGCCCTGATTATCCCGCAAAAGGCCACCTACGAAATCCAGGGCAAGAAATTCGTGTACGTGGTGCAGGACAGCGGCAAGGTGCAAAGCGTCGAAGTGCGCGTGTTGAACAACAGCGACGGGACCTTTTTCGTGGTGGAGCGCGGGCTGAAACCCGGCGCCCGCATTGTGATAGAAGGCGTGGCCACGCTGCGCGAAGGAGCCGCCATCAAGCCCCGGCCGGTGAACGCCGACAGCATTTACCGGGAGCTGCCGCGATGAGTTTATGAGGTCGAAGTGAGGAAGTGTAAGCGGTTATCTTATTTACCAGGGAGCTATGTTTCAGCGTTTTATTGAGCAACCGGTCCTGTCCACGGTTATTTCCATTCTCATCGTCATTCTGGGCGTGCTGGGGCTGCTGTCGCTGCCCATTGCGCAGTACCCCGAGATTGCGCCGCCCACGGTGGTGGTGTCCACATCGTACCAGGGCGCCAACGCCGACGTGGTGCTCAACAGCGTGATTGTGCCGCTGGAAGAGCAGATAAACGGCGTGGAAGGCATGACCTACATGACGTCCTCGGCCGGCAACGACGGCAGCGCCCGCATCACGGTCAACTTCAAGCTGGGCACCAACCCCGACCTGGCCTCGGTGAACGTGCAGAACCGGGTGTCGCGCGCCACGGCCCTGCTGCCCCAGGAAGTGACCCGTGCCGGCGTGACCACCGCCAAAAGCCAGAGCAGCAACCTGGTGATTTTTGCGCTCTACAGCGACGACCCTGCCTACGACCAAACCTTCCTGCAGAACTACGCCGAAATCAATCTCGTCCCGCTCATCAAGCGCGTGACCGGGGTGGGCCAGTCCAACGCTTTTGGGCAGATGGCCTACTCGATGCGCATCTGGCTCCGGCCCGACGTGATGGCCACCTACGGGCTGGTGCCGGCCGACATCAGCGCCGCTCTGGCCGAGCAGAACATTGAGGCCGCGCCCGGCCAGTTTGGCGAGCAGGGCGGGCAGGCGTTTCAGTACGTCATCAAGTACACCGGCCGGCTGCGAGATGCCTCGCAGTTTGAAAACGTGGTGGTGAAGGCCACGCCCGCGGGCCAAATCCTGCGGCTGAAGGACATTGCCCGCATCGAGCTGGGCGCCCTGAGCTACGCCAGCACCACCACCACCAACGGCAAGCCCTCGGTGGGCGTCGCCATCAGCCAGACGGCCGGCTCCAACGCCAAGGAAGTCATCGAAGGCAGCCTGGAAGTACTGAACAACGCGGCCAAGTCCTTCCCCAAGGGCATCAAGTACGTGACGCTGGTGAATGCCAACGACTTTCTGGACGCCAGTATTGAGAAGGTGATTCACACCCTGATTGAAGCTTTCGTGCTGGTGTTCATCGTGGTGTTTGTGTTTCTGCAGGATTTCCGCTCCACGCTCATTCCGGCCATTGCGGTGCCGGTGGCCATTGTGGGCACGTTCTTCTTTCTGCTGCTCTTCGGGTTCACCATCAACCTGCTCACGCTCTTTGCGTTGGTGCTGGCCATTGGCATTGTGGTCGACGACGCCATTGTGGTGGTGGAGGCCGTGCACGCCAAGCTGGACCAGGGCTACACCTCGGCCCTGGAAGCCACCAAGGACGCCATGAGCGAGATTTCCGGGGCCATCATTTCCATCACGCTCGTGATGGCGGCGGTGTTTGTGCCGGTGAGCTTCATCGCGGGTTCGGCGGGCGTGTTCTACAAGCAGTTTGGCCTCACGCTGGCCATTGCCATTGTGCTCTCGGCCGTGAACGCCCTAACGCTGAGCCCGGCCCTGTGCGCGCTGTTTTTGAAGCCGCACCAGGAAGGCGAGCACAAGCAAAACCTGCTGCAACGGTTCTACGGCGCCTTCAACCGCGGTTTTGAAAAGACCACCGATAGATACAAGCGGGGCGTGTCCTTCCTGATTGGGCGCAAGTGGATGGCCTGGGCCATTATCGCGGTTTTTGCCGGCGGCTTTTACTACCTGCTGCAAACCACGCCGTCGGCCTTCGTGCCCAACGAGGACATGGGCTCGGTGATGTCGGACATAGCCCTGCCGCCCTCCGCTTCGGCCGAGCGCACCCAGGCCATTACGAAAGAAGTGGAAGCCATTGCCCGCACCATTCCGGAGATAGAAAACATCCTCCGCATTACTGGCCAGGGCATGATTAGCGGCACCGGCAGCAACTACGGCATGGTCATCATGCGCCTGAAAAACTGGGAGCAGCGCGGCGAAAAAGGGCAGGACGTGCAAGCCATCATTGGCAAGCTGTTCGCCAAAACGGCGGGCATCCGGGACGCTAAAATCATCTTTTTTGCCCCGCCCACCATCTCGGGCTTTGGCTCTTCGGGCGGCTTTTCGTTTGAGTTGCAGGACAAGAGCGGGCGCGACATTGCCATCTTCTCCAAAGTGGGCAACGACTTCCTGGCGGCCCTGAGCCAGCGACCTGAAATTCAGTTTGCTTCCACCTCCTTCAACGTCAATTTCCCCCAGTACCAGATTGAGGTAAACGTGGCCAAGGCGAAGACGGCTGGCCTGTCCGTCAACGATATTCTGAGCACCATGCAGGGGTATTACGGCGGCGTGTACGCCTCCAACTTCAACCAGTTCGGCAAGCAGTTTCGGGTGATGTACCAGGCCGAGGCCGCCTTCCGCGCCAACCCCGAGAGCCTGAACAACATCTACGTGCGCAACGCGGGCGGCACGATGGCGCCCATCACCGAGTTCATCACCCTCACGCGGGTGTACGGGCCACAAGCCATTTCTCGCTTCAACCTGTTCACATCCATTGGCGTGACTGGCTCGCCCAACGCGGGCTACAGCTCCGGCGACGCCATTGCGGCCATCCGGGAAGTGGCGGCCGAGGTACTGCCGGCGGGCTACGGCTACGAGTTTTCGGGCCTGACCCGGGAGGAAATAGCCGCCGGCGGGCAGACTCTGGTCGTTTTCCTGCTGGTCATCGTCTTCGTGTACCTGTTGCTGAGCGCGCAGTACGAAAGCTACCTGTTGCCCTTCGCCGTGCTGCTGTCCCTGCCCATCGGCCTGGCCGGGGCCTTCGTCTTCGCCCGCCTGTTCGGCATCACCAACAACATCTACCTGCAGATTACCCAAATCATGCTGATTGGGCTGCTTGCCAAAAACGCCATCCTCATCGTGGAATTTGCCGTGGAACGCCGGCGCCACGGCATGCCGCTGGTGCAGGCGGCGCTGGAAGGCGCACAGGCCCGCCTGCGCCCCATTTTGATGA
>DASVTG010000142.1:0-3914 GCA_036387695.1 Hymenobacter sp.
AAATAACTTGACAAATCTTAATCTGCCTGGTCGAGCTTGTGCAATGCGCTTTGTCTCAAAAATCGGAGGGGGCGGAGTCTTACTACTATCAAGAGCCATAAAAGTTTAGCAATTACTTAACTATTTTCGGTAAGTCAATAGTTCAGGGTGTAAAAAGTATTAGTTGAGTTAACTGTTGCTTGTTTAAAGGATGTTGACCTTGCTAACCAGTAAGCATTTAAAGAATTGAAGACCTCCGGTGCAGTTGCAAGGTAGGGGCTCCGCGCTACTCTCCCTGCCAAAACGGCCGCCTCCTGCCCCCGGCCCCAACTTTGCCATCTCCCTGGCAATGTTTGAATTCCTAAAATCCATCTCCGCCAAGAACCCCAACGGCCGGCGCGGCCCTGAGCAGCCCGCCGTGAGCGTGCGCGAGCGGGTGTCGGCCCTGCGCCACCTGCCCGCCTTCCTGAAACTCATCTGGGCCACCAGCCCCCGGCTGGCCCTGACCAACATCGTGCTGCGCCTCGTGCGGGCGTTTTTGCCGCTGGCCACGCTCTACGTCGGCAAGCTGATTATCGACGCCGTGGTGGCCCTCACCAAGCTGCCCGCCCCCGAGCGCCAACTCACGCCCGTGCTCACCCTCGTGGCCCTGGAGTTCGGTCTCGTGCTGCTGGCCGATGCTCTAGGGCGCGGCGTGGCCCTGCTCGATTCGCTGCTCGGCGACCTGTTCGCCAACCAGTCGTCCATCCGCCTCATGGAGCACGCCGCCGAGCTCGACCTCGACCAGTTCGAGGACAGCACCTTTTACGACAAGCTAGAGCGCGCCCGCCGCCAAACCCTCTCCCGCACCGTGCTCATGAGCCAGGTGCTGGCCCAGGGCCAGGACGCCGTCACGCTTGTGCTGCTGGCCGGCGGGCTGGTCGCCTTCCAGCCCTGGCTGCTGGCGCTGCTGCTGCTGGCCGTGGTGCCCGCCTTCCTCGGCGAGTCGCACTTCAACGAGCGCAGCTACTCTCTCTCGCACTCCTGGACGCCCGAGCGCCGCGAACTCGACTACCTCCGCCAAACCGGTGCCTCCGACGAAACCGCCAAAGAAGTCAAGATTTTCGGCCTCTCCGGCTTCCTCGTCGACCGCTTCCGCGTGCTCTCCGACGACTTCTACCGCCAAAACAAAAGCCTCGTGCTGCGCCGCGCCGGCTGGGGCGCGCTCTTCGCCGGCATCGGCGCAGCCGGCTACTACGGCGCCTACGTCTACATCATCGCCCGCACCGTGTCCGGCAGCATCTCGCTGGGCCAGCTCACGTTTTTGGCCGGCTCGTTTGCCCGGCTGCGCGCGCTGCTCGAAGGAATCCTCAGCCGTTTTAGCTCGGTGGCCGACGGGGCCTTATACTTGCAAGATTTCTTCGACTTCTTTGCGCTGCGGCCTCGCATTGTGCGGCAGGAAGTTACCGGCCAAATTGCCCGGCCTTTTCCTCGGCCCATTCAGCGTGGGTTTGAGTTTGAAAACGTCGGGTTTCAGTACAAAAATGGCACAAAATGGGCCATTCGGAATCTGTCATTCCAGTTAGAGGCAGGCGAAAAGCTGGCGTTGGTGGGTGAAAATGGCGCGGGCAAAACCACGCTGGTTAAGCTGTTGGCGCGGTTGTACGACCCCACCGAAGGCCGCATCCTGCTCGATGGCCACGACCTGCGCGAGTACGACCCCGCCGAGCTGCGTCAGGAAATTGGCGTCATCTTTCAGGACTTCGTGCGCTTCCAGTTGCCCGCGGGCCAGAACCTGGCGGTGGGCCGCATCGAGGAGCGCCAAAACCAGCCCCGCATCGAAACCGCCGCCCAGCAGAGCCTGGCCGACAGCGTCATTGCGAAACTGCCAGGTGGCTACGACCAAATGATTGGCCGGCGCTTCAACGGCGGCGTGGATTTGAGCGGCGGCGAATGGCAGAAAATTGCCCTCGGCCGGGCCTACATGCGCGACGCCCAGCTTCTCATCCTCGACGAGCCCACGGCCGCGCTGGATGCCCGCGCCGAACACGAGGTTTTCCAGCGTTTTGCAGAGTTAACAAAAGGGAAAACTGCCGTCCTCATCAGCCACCGGTTTAGCACCGTGCGCATGGCCGACCGCATCCTGGTGATTGAAAACGGGCAGTTTGTGGAAATCGGCTCGCACGAAGCCCTGCTGGCCAAGGGCGGGCGCTACGCCGAGCTGTTTGCGCTGCAAGCCGCCGGGTACCGGTAGCGGTTTGGATATCAGGAGGGTTTGCGTAACTTGGGCAGCCCATATCCGTCCTGTTGTACATGAGCAAACTGCTACGCGTTTTTCTGGTCCTGCCGCTCGGCCCGAACTTGGGCAGCTGCATTCCCGTGCAGGAAGCCCGCACTGAACCCGGCTACGGCCACCGCGCCTTGCCCGGCAATGCCAGCCGCCTGGGGGCAGGGGCGGCGGCGTTGCGCACGTTCCTGTTTCAACCACTGCCGCGTCCTGGCCAAAGGCCGCTGGCGCTGGCCGGACGTCAGGGGTGAGCAGTAAGGATTTTATTCCACGAATTATCTGACGGGTAAGCTGTTTTTAAATTGAACCTCAGACCCCCAGCGCGTTAATTTCCGTAACTTGAAAGTCAGTTCACTTTAAATTCCCACAGTAATGGCCCGGACGTTTACTTATTTATGCATATTCTGCTTCGCGGCGGCCCTTGGCAGCTGCATGACCACCCGCGAAGCTCGTGTGGAATCGGATTATAGCTACCGCGGCAATTTTCGGCACTACCGCACCTACGATTTTGTGACCGGCACTGGCCTCACCGCCGACAGCAGCCGCCTGGGGCAGTCCTTGCGCGAGGCCATTCAGCAGCGCTTCCTGGCCCAGGGCTACCGCCTGGCCCGCCGCCGCCCCGACATGCTGGTGAATTTCCGGGTGTACCAGGGCGACATGAACTTCCACGGCTTTGCGCAGGAAGACCTCAGCCAGTGGATAAAGCGCAACGTGGAGGAAACCGACGACACCCCCAAGGAGGAGCGCCAGGGCTATGAGCCGGTGCGCCTGCTGCTGGCCGAAGGCACGCTGCTGGTCACCCTCATCGACGTGAAAACCAACCGCGCCGTCTGGAACGGCTACGCCTCGGGCGTGACCGTGCCCGAAGGTCCCATGGGCGAAATCGTGCTGCGCCGCTCCGTGCGCTCCATTCTGGACCGCTACCGCGTCTTCACCGAAGAGTTTGCCAACGGCACCGCCCCGCGGTCGTCAGACGGCAACGAGGAAGGCAGCCGCTAGGACGCTGGCGCTGCGCTGAATGAGCAAAAGGAACGTCATGCTGAGCTTGTCGAAGCATCTAGCCCGGGTAAGTAATTCATTTACTATTACGGGCGAGATGCTTCGACTGTGCTCGGCATGACGTTCCTTTTGCTCATTGCTCATTGCTCATTGCTCATTGCTCATTGAGCGCAGCGCCTCGTGCCGCGCCTGAATCAGCTCAGCGGCGATGCTGATGGCTATTTCTTCCGGCGTTTGGCTGTTGATGGGCAGGCCGATGGGGCCGTGCAGACGGGCTATTTCCGGGTCTGAAAAGCCTTCTTGCCGCAGCCCGCGCCGCAGTTCGGCTACTTTCGCGGTGCTGCCCATCACGCCCAGGTAGCGGTAGGCGTGGGGCAGCAGCTGGCGCAGCACCACGGCGTCGGTGCGGTAGCCCACGGTCATCACCACCACGTAGCGGTTGCGGCCGGGTAGAATTTCTGCCGCCACGTTCCCGTAGTCGACGACGCGACGGCGGTGCGCAAACCCGTTGGCTTCGAGGGTGGGCAAACCGACCCGGTCGTCAAGCACGGTCAGTTCAAAGTCGAGCGTTGCCAGCACCCGGGAAAGTGCCAAGCTGACGTGGCCGCCCCCCACAATGGTCAGCTGGTCGCGGAAGCCCAATTGCTCGCGGTACTGCCAATCCGTGCCG
>DASVTG010000143.1:0-8935 GCA_036387695.1 Hymenobacter sp.
CCACGGTTTCCGCATGCGGTTCACTGCCATCTGGCAAACTTCGAAGTAACGCCTACTGCTTATGGCAAATTTCAGCAAGCCATTGCATAGAGAAACCCCAGCATTAATCATCCTCATAGTCCAGACCCAGGCAGCTGTTTAGGGCTTGAAGCAACTCGCTGGCGGCGTGCTGCTGGCCGGCTTTCCGGGCCACGACCAAGCCGGTGCGGTAAACCTTTTCGGCTTCATCCTTCTTGTTAAACAGTTCGAGCAGCTTGCCGGCGTGGTAGTACGTGCCCACGTAGTCAGGGTGTTCGGTCAACAATTTTTGGTAAAATTCCCAGGCGCGCTCCGGCTCCTGGGCGCGGTATTCGGTTGCCAGGGCATAGATGGTGAAGGCGTCGGTCGGGTCGTCTTCGTAGAATGCCAGCAACTGCTGCAAACGGGTCGTCGGAGTGTTCATTAGGGCGCGAGTTTTGTTTACCTTTGGGGCAAAATTGCGGTTTTTTTGCCGCATATCCGTGATTTAACTGCGCCACCGGAAACCGGCAAGCGCCTGTGGGTTGTTATGCATGCAGCCTTTTTTCTCTGATTTCGACCACCCTAACCCCGTTTAGATGAAGTTTCTGGTTTGCATTTCCAACGTGCCCGACACGACCACCAAAATTGCCTTTACCCCCGATAACAAGGAGTTCAACAAGGCCGGGGTGCAGTTCGTGATTAACCCCTGGGATGAATACGCCCTCACGCGCGCCATCGAGCTAAAAGAGGCCGCCGGCAGCGGCACCGTCACCGTGCTCAACGTGGGCGAAGCCGACACCGAGCCGAACATCCGCAAGGCCCTGGCCATTGGCGCCGACGACGCCATCCGCGTGAACGCCGCTCCTACGGATGCGTTTTTTGTGGCCGAGCAGATTGCGGCCGTCGCCAAAGAAGGTGCTTACGACGTGATTTTGATGGGCAAGGAAAGCATCGACTACAACGGTTTCCAGGTGCACGGCATGGTGGGCGAAATGCTTGGCATCCCGACGGTGGCCCCGGCCATGAAGCTGGACATGAGCGGCAACACCGCCACGCTGGAGCGCGAAATCGAGGGCGGCAAGGAGATTGTATCGGTGAATACGCCCTTCGTGGCTTCCTGCCAGCAGCCCATGTGCGAGCCCCGCATCCCCAACATGCGCGGCATCATGACGGCCCGCACCAAGCCCTTGAAAGTAGTGCCCGCCGTTGGCGAGCCCGCCCGCACCACGGTTGCCGAGTACGCGCTGCCGCCCAAAAAGCAGGGCGTGAAGCTCGTTCCCGCCGAAAGCGCCGGCGACTTGATTAAGCTGCTCCGCAACGAAGCCAAGGTCATCTAACGTCAATCAACAAGGAGCAATTAACAATGAAGAATTGCTCGTCGCCCTTTTCAGGTATTGTTAATTGCTCATTGCTAATTGTTAATTGAAAAATCATGTCAGTATTAGTTGTAGTGGAATGCGCCGACGGCGAAGTAAAAAAGTCGTCGTTGGAAGTCGCTTCATATGGCGCGCAGGTGGCCGCTCAGTTGGGCACCACGGCCACGGCCATTGCCGTGGGCGAAGCTTCGGAAGCCAATTTGGCAACGCTTGGTGAGCAGGGCATCACGAAAGTGCTGTACGACGCCGAGCCCCGCCTAAAAGACTTTGTGAACAACGCTTACACCAAGCTCATTGCCACGGCGGCCGAGCAGGAACAGGCTAAAATCATTGTGCTCGCCAACTCGAACATTGGCGCCGCCGTGGGCTCGCGCCTGTCGGTGCGCCTCAAGGCCAGCTTGGCCACCAACGTGGTGGCCCTGCCCCAGACCGACGGCGGCCAGTTTGTGGTGAAGCGCGGGGCTTTCTCCGGCAAGGCGTTTTCGGACGTGCTGCTGAGCGGCGACCGCAAAATCATTGCCGTGAAGAAAAACTCGACCGAGGCCCAGCACGAAGCCGGCAAAACGGCCGAAGTAGCCAGCTTCTCCGCGCAGCTGACCGACGCGGACTTTGCCGATGCGCCCACCCAAGTGGTGATGCAGGAGCAGGCCGGTGGCGTGCTCTTGCCCGAGGCCGAGTTGGTGGTGTCCGGTGGCCGCGGCATGAAAGGCCCCGAAAACTGGAACCTGATTGAGGACCTGGCCAAAGCCCTGGGCGCGGCTACTGCCTGCTCCAAGCCGGTTTCCGACGTGGACTGGCGCCCTCACCACGAGCACGTGGGCCAAACCGGCATCACCGTGTCGCCGAACCTGTACATTGCCTGCGGCATTTCGGGCGCCATTCAGCACTTGGCCGGCGTGAACAGCAGCAAGGTGATTGTGGTCATCAACAAAGACCCCGAAGCACCTTTCTTCAAAGCGGCCGACTACGGCATCGTGGGCGACGTTTTCGACGTGTTGCCTAAGTTAACCGCAGCCGTTAAGGAACTGAATTAGGTTGTTTTTGAAGCCATTGGGGGCTTGGGCGGCTGGTTTTCGCAAGAAATCCGCGGCTTGGGCCCCCAATCTTTTTCAAGCAATTCCGTATTAGCAGCACGGGATTAGGCGCCAGATGTCCGGACTTTTCTTTATTTGCACGTACATCGTTCTAACCGGCTGCGGCCGGGCACCCGCCCCTCCTTTCCCAAGCCACCCAAGACACCCAGCACCCCAGTCCCTTGAAAAAAATCCAGCTTGAAATCCTGGGCCTTTCGTCCAGCCAGTCGCAGTCTGGCTCCTTTGCGCTGATTTTGGGCGAAAAGGGCGGCAACCGCCGCCTGCCCATCATTATTGGCATGTTTGAAGCGCAAAGCATTGCCATTCAAATCGAAAAGATTAGCCCCAACCGCCCGCTCACCCACGACCTGTTTAAATCCTTTGCCGAACACGTGCACGTCGTGATTCTGGAAGTGGTGATTTCTGACTTGAAAGAAGGCGTGTTTTATTCGCGCATCGTGTGCTCCGACGGCGCCACCACCTTTGACATCGACGCCCGCCCCTCCGACGCCATTGCCATCGGCCTGCGTTTTGGTGTGCCCATTTTCACGGTTGAAAGCGTGCTCAGCGAAGCCGGCATCATCCTCTCGGACCTCGATGAAGGCGAGAGCGACGCCGAAGACGACGAGGAAGACGACGACGATGAGGACACCGATTCCGACTCGCCCCGGCCCGGCCGCACGCAGCCGGAACCGCGCGACCCCAGCGGCCAAGTGTCGCTCGATGAGTTGACGAAGATGCTCGCCCAAGCCCTCGAAAAAGAAGATTACGAGAAAGCGGCCAAAATCCGCGACGAACTCAACAAGCGCAACGGCTGACCACAGATTTGACGGATTTAAACGGATTGAACGGATTTTTTGTAGTTTTGCTGCCCATTCACCCGTTGTATCGAATAAAACAAAAACGCTGCCCCGTCACAGGGCAGCGTTTTTGTTTTATTTGCGGATATGGACCCAACCTACGAACACCTCAGCTACCCCATTGGCCGCGCGCAAATGCCCGCCGGGCCGCTCGCCCCTGCTGAGCGCACGCCGCTCGTTCAGCAAATTGCGGACCTGCCGGCCCAACTTACCGCGGCTGCCCGGGCGGTGGGCGGCGAAGGCTTGCAGGGCCCCTATCGGCCGGGTGGCTGGACGGGCCGCCAGGTTATTCACCACGTGGCCGACTCCCACATGAACATGTACTTCCGGTATCGGCTGGCCCTCACCGAGGACCACCCCACCGTGCGGCCCTATGACGAGCAAGCCTGGGCCGAGCTGCCGGACGTGGCCGCCGCGCCCATCACGGTGTCCCTTACGTTGCTGGAGGCGCTGCATTCGCGCTGGGTAACGCTGCTGCATCACCTCTCGGAGGACCAGTGGCGGCGCACGTTTTACCACCCCGGCACGCAGCTGGATTTCACCCTTGACCAAGCGCTGGCCATGTATGCCTGGCACGGGCAGCACCACCTAGCCCACGTGAAGTTGCTGCTGCCGGCATGAGCGCCACCAAACCGAGTACCCCGAATTTCCAATTCGGCCCGGCAGCACGATGGTGTTCTACCGGGCCGAATTGGAAATTCGGGGTACTCGTCCTTGGGGCTCGACTAGATGCCCGCGCCGGGGCCCACTTCGCCTTCTTCGGCAAAGGCCGCGATGCCGCCTTCGGTTTCTTCGTCGATGCGCTTGGCCGCCCGCACCAGGCTGCTGCTGAAGATGAATTCTTTCAATTCGGGCACGGTGGCGTTGAGGATTTCTTCCTTGGTGCCGTCCCAAAGCTTTTTGCCTTGGTGCAAGAAGATGATGTGTTCGCCAATCTCAATCACGGAGTTCATGTCGTGGGTCACGATGACGGTGGTGATGCCGTATTCGTGCGTGATTTCGTGGATGAGCTGGTCAATTTTAATGCTCGTGGCGGGGTCGAGGCCGGAGTTGGGCTCGTCGCAAAACAGGTAGGTACACTGCGGGGCGATGGCGCGGGCAATGCCCACGCGCTTTTTCATGCCGCCCGAAATCTCGGCCGGCATTTTATCGCCGGCTTTCTCCAGGCCCACGCGCTTCAGGCAAAACTCAACCCGCTCGCGGCGCTCTTCCGGCGTCATCTCGGGCGTCAGCATTTGCAGCGGAAACTCCACGTTTTGGGCCACCGTCATCGAGTCAAACAAAGCCGAACCCTGAAACAGCATCCCAATTTTCCGGCGGATTTCCTGCCGGATGTCAATTTTGCTGTTGGTGTACACCGTGCCGTCGAAGGTGATGGAGCCAATGTCGGGCTTCATCAGGCCCACAATGCACTGCAGGAGCACGCTTTTGCCCGTGCCCGAACCGCCAAGCAGCAGGTTGCACTTGCCGGTTTCGAACACGCACGAAATGCCTTTCAGGACGGGCGTGCCGTCGAATGATTTTTCGATGTTGGATACTTCAATCATGGATTCAATGAGTGAGTGGGTGCATGAGCGAATGGGAGAATGGTGCTTTCGTGGCCGAGCTCGTAAGTCATTCGCCCATTCACTCATTCGCTTCTTGATTACAGCAACAGGGCCGCGAGGGCAAAGTCGGCAATCAGAATGGCGATGATGGAATTGGTGACGGCGCCGGTGCTGGCGGCTCCCACTTCCAAGGCGCCACCGGTGGTGAAGTAACCCTTAAAAGCCGAGATGCCCGACACCAGGAACGCAAACACCACGGCTTTGATGAGCGCAAAAACGATGTTGAAAGGAATAAAATCAACCCGGATGCCTTCGATGTAGTCTTGCGAAGTCATCGCGCCGGTGAGCGTGCCGGCCAGAAAGCCGCCGAAAATGGACAGGGCCATGGCCAAAATAACCAGCAGCGGAAACATGAGCAGTGCCGCTATGATGCGCGGCAACACCAGATACGAAGTCGAATTGATGCCCATTACTTCCAGGGCCGAGACTTGCTCGGTGATGCGCATGGTGCCCAGGCCGCCGGCGATGCTGCTGCCCACTTTGCCCGCCAGCACGATGCTGGTGATGGTGGGGGCCAGCTCCAGAATGGTCATTTCGCGCACCATGTACCCGATGGTGGACTGCGGAATGAGCGGATTGGTGAGGTTATAGGCAATTTGCACGCAGGTAACGGCCCCGATGAAGGCCGACACGATGGAAACGATGAGCACCGAATCGACCCCGATGAGAATGGCTTCGTCGATGGTGCGCGCCCACAGGACGCTGAACCGCTCGGTGCGCGAGACCATGCCGCGCAGAAATAGTACGAACGTACCGAAAGTTTTGAGCATGAGAAGTTGTTGGGGAATAATAACCGAATTTTGGGTGGTTGAGTTGGCGTACGCCAGTGCTTCGACAATCCGACACCTTACGTAAAATCAGTGCAAACGAACGAAAAATTAATTGTCGTGACCGGCGGCAGCAAAGGTATTGGACGGGCCGTAGTGTCGCGCTTTCTGCGCGCGGGCTACCCCGTGGCCTCTTGCGCTCGCTCGGCCGGCGACCTGACAACCCTAGTTACCGAACTGGAAGACGAAATTCCGGGCGCAATACTGCACACCCTGCCCGCCGATTTGAGCCGGGCCGAAGACTGTGCCCGCTTCGCGGCCTTCGTGCTGGCGCTGGGGCTGCCCGTGGAGGTGCTGGTGAACAACGCCGGGGCCTTCGTCCCCGGCCGCCTGCAGGACGAGCCAGCCGACGGCTCGCAGCTGCGCCAGATGCTGGCCGTGAACCTGCTGAGTGCCTACGACGTGACCCTGCCGCTGCTCCCGGGGCTCATTGCCCAGGGCCACGGCCACATTTTCACTATTTGCTCCACGGCCAGCATCACGGCCTACCCCAACGGCGGTTCCTACGGCATTGCTAAGCACGCGCTGTTGGGCTTCACCAAAAACCTGCGCGAGGAGCTCAAACCTTGCGGCGTGCGCGTGACGGCCGTGCTGCCCGGCCCCACGCTCACCGCCAGCTGGGAGGGCGTGGACCTGCCGCCCGAGCGGTTTGTGCAGGCCGAAGACGTGGCCGAAGCGGTGTTCGGCACCTACAATCTTTCGCAATTCGCCGTGGTGGAAGAGCTCCTGATTCGGCCGCAGCTGGGGGACCTGGGGTAGCCGCCGGGCTATTCGGTTTTCTTGGCGCCTTTGCCCGTCACCGTGATGTCGGTGTAGGCGGGGTTCCCGCCGTAGTACAAGGTGCCCGTGCCCGCCACGGTGCCCCCCACGGCGTCGGCGGATCGCACGTGGGCGTCGCCGTTGCTGTCGCGCGTCATGCTGAAATAGCAGCGGCGCAACGCCAGGCCTTGGGCAAAAAGCCGCCCGGAGCCGCCCAGCGTGAAGTTCATTTCCTCGGCCGAGCCGCTCACGTGCACGTCGCCCAATTCGTACTGGTCCAGGAACAGCTGCCGGGCCTTTACCTGGAGGTGGTAGTCACCGGCCCCGATGAGGTGAAAGAAAATGGTGTCTTGCTCAAATTGGCCCACGGTGCTGCCGTTGCCCTGCCCGCGCATGAAAACGTTGGTGATGCGCGGCAGGTGCAAGGTCACTTCGCAGGGCGCGTCGTAGCTGCGGGCCCAGTTGCACGTGCTGGTATTGGCAATTTCCAGCGCGTTGCCGTTGCGCCGAAACTCGATGTCGCTGATAAGGTGTTCGCCGGCCCGCACTTCGGCGTAGGTCTGCGCGTCCTGCACTAGGCGCAGGTCCACGTTGTCGTAGGCCGTGACGGTGACCAGGGCGGGCGCCACCTCGCGCCGCTGCGTGATAATGGAGCCCGTGCTCTTGAGGCAATCGGTGCCGTGGCCAGGCCCGCAGGTGCTCAAGCCCATCGTTAGCACCAAAGCGAAGCCAGCCCGGCCAAGTGCGCGCACCCTCTCGTACCACCCCAGGCCGCTAACTTGCGGCGGCAAACTCGTATAGCGCATTTGCATCCTTACATTTTCTCAAAGATAAATGGACCTCAGCGGTAAAGTTGCCATCGTTACGGGCGCCAGCAAAGGAATTGGGCGGGCCACGGTTGAAGCCCTATTGGCCAAGGGCGCGGCGGTGGCCGGCTGGGGCCGCCGGGCGCCAGCCGGCCTGGTGCACGACCGATTCCAGTTTTTTGAATGCGACGTGCGCGACGAGCATTCCGTCGTCGAGGCCTTCACCAACACGGTGCGGGAGCTGGGCCCCGAGATACACGTGCTGGTGAACAACGCCGGCTTGGGCATTGCGGGCCCCGTCGACGGCTTCGGCACCGACGAGTGGAAGCTGATGTTTGACACCAACGTGCACGGCACCTTTTATTGCGCCCGCGCCGTGCTGCCCCAAATGAAGCGCCAGCAGCTGGGCCACATCGTCAACATTGCCAGCATTGCGGGCACCACGGGCATTGAAAACATGGCCGGCTACTGCGCCACCAAGTTTGCGGTGCGCGGCTTTTCGCAGTCTTTGTTCAAAGAAGTGCGCAACGACGGCATCAAAGTGACGTGCTTGTACCCTGGCTCCACGCAAACCAATTTCTTCGACGACATTCCCGGCACCACGGCCAACGACTCGATGATGAAACCCGAGGACATTGCCAGCGCCATCATTTATTCTTTGGAAACGCCTTTTAATTTCCACATCGTGGACGTAGAAATGCGGCCGTTGCAACCCAAAAAATAGTGCTTGGTTGTTGGTGCTTGGTGCTTGGCTTCGTTGAGAAACTGACCTGAAAACCAAGCACCAACAATTAAGCACCTCTCACATGGTAGAAATCGAAAACCTGACCAAGACCTACGGCATTCAAAACGCCGTGGACAACATCAGCTTCACCGCTGGCAAGGGCGAGATTGTGGGCTTCCTGGGGCCCAACGGCGCGGGCAAAAGCACCACCATGAAAATTGCCACCGGCTACCTTCCTCCCACGGCCGGTACGGTGCGCGTAGCCGGCCACAACGTGCTAACCGACAGCCTGGCCGTGCGCCGACACGTGGGTTATTTGCCCGAGCACAACCCGCTGTACCTCGACATGTACGTGCACGAGTACCTTGAATTCATTGGCTCGGTGCACGGGCTGCGCGGGGCCGGCTTGCGCAGCCGCGTGGCCGAGCTGGTGCGCCGCGTGGGCCTGAGCCGGGAGCAGAACAAGCAAATTGGGGCGCTGAGCAAAGGTTACCGCCAACGCGTGGGCCTGGCCCAGGCGCTCATTCACGACCCGGACGTGCTGATTCTGGACGAGCCCACCACCGGCCTCGACCCCAACCAGATTCTGGAAATCCGCCAGCTTATCCGCGAAGTCGGCGAAGACAAAACCGTCATTTTCAGCACCCACATTCTACCCGAAGTCACGGCGCTTTGCTCCCGCGTGCTCATCATCAGTCGGGGCAAGCTGGTGGCTGATAGTCCCGTGGCAGAGTTGGCAGCGCGCGCGGCCGGCGAAACGGTGGTCCGCGCCGAGTTCGAAGGCGTGATGGACACGGGCAAGCTGGCCCAGCTCCCCGGCGTGCGCCACGTGGAGGCCGCGCCGGATGGGACCGTGCTGCTCCGCACCGCGCCGGGTGTGGACGTGCGTGCCGCCGTGTCGCG
>DASVTG010000144.1:0-3109 GCA_036387695.1 Hymenobacter sp.
CATGCCGGCGCCCACCACCAGCAGGTAGTTGAGCAGCAACAGCAACACGGCGAAGGAGCGCAGCACGAAGTCAGAAAATCAAGCGTTTGGCGAACGTCAGGGCACAGCTTGCGTCCCCGCTCGAAGGCAAGTACGGGAAAATAGGGCCAGTTGGGTGTTGACTTCCGCTAATATATTTTTATTTGATTGCTTCCGAATGCGCGTGGGCTTCGCTGCTGTTCGTTTGGCCGCCGCTGCCATTCGTTCCCCATGCGTTTTCCAAGCCAACCCGCCCGAGAAAGCTCGTCAAATTTCCTCCGGCGGCGGTTTGGGCAACGGCCCGGCCCGCGACCAACCGCCACGTCCACCGAGTCGAGAGCGATGCCGGGCACCAATCCCGTTTCGGAATCAGCCATGGGCCTGCCGGTGCTGTTGTAGAAAGCCGCCCCAGCAGCACCGAGTCCAGGCACACCGGTTGACTGGCGGCGGGTGTGACGGTAAATTGCTCACAGAAGTGGCGGCTCGTGGTGCGGTCAGGGACGGAACAGGTCTGTAGGCGCAAACCGATTAGCAGAAGCGAGAACGTTCCCGGCAACGATTGCGCAATTAAAGTCGGCCACTAGCCCGCTTTTTACGCCCTGCCGGGTCGAAACCGGTCTAATATTGTTGGGGCGAAACCGTCTTGGTAACCCACAATAATTGCGCTTTCGGGCCAATAAAAACTGCCTTCTTTTCCGATGAAAACAACATTGATGGTGCTGCTGACCACGCTGGCCACTTTCCTGACGGCCGCTTTCCGCCCCGCGACCGCGCCGCAAACCCAGGTGTTCCTGGTCGGCGACTCCACCATGGCCGACAAGCCCGACCTGACCAAGCCCGAGCGCGGCTGGGGCATGGAGTTCGCCCAGTATTTTGATGGCAATGTGGTCATCCGCAACACCGCCGTGAACGGCCGCAGCACCAAAAGCTTCCTGCGCGAAGGCCGCTGGGGCAAGGTGCTGGAGCAGATGAAGCCCGGCGACTGGGTGTTCATCCAGTTCGGCCACAACGACTCGAAAGTGGAGGACAGCACCCGCTCGGCCCCGGCCCAAACCACCTACCGCCAGCTGCTGACCAAGTACGTGCAGGAGGCCAAGAAGAAAGGTGCCAACCCCGTGCTGCTCACGCCCGTGGGCCGGCGCTATTTCGACGAGGCCGGCAAGCGCAAGGACGACCACGGCCAGTACCCCGGCGTGGTGCGCGAAGTAGCCAAAGCCCAGAAAGTGCCGCTGATTGACATGCACGAGAAAACCTGGGCCCTGTACTCGCAATTGGGCGAGCAGGGCTCGCGGCCGCTGTTCTGGAGCTACCTAAACGGCTACTACCAGCCCAACCCGGTGGCGCCGGCCAAGAACGACAACACCCACTTTTCGGAGTACGGCGCTACCCGCGTGGCCCAGCTGGTGGCCCAGAGCGTGCAGGAACAAAAGCTGGGCCTGGCCTCGCACCTGCGCAGCACCGAGTTTGCCGGCAAGTTCACCTATGACCTGCCGGTGGTGTTGCAGCCCACGTTTCGCAAGGACACTTTCAACATCGTGAAGTACGGCGCCAAGGCCGACGGGCAGACCCTCAATACGGCCGCCATCCAGAAAGCCATTGACGCCTGCGCCGAGAAGGGCGGCACTGTGCTGGTGCCGCGCGGGCTGTGGCTGACGGCGTCGCTGGAGCTGAAAAGCAACGTGAACCTGCACGTGGCCCAGGGCGCGCTGGTGCAGTTCAGCAGCAAGCTGACCGACTACCACCTCATCAAAACCACCTGGGAAGGGGAGGACGCCGTGCGCAACCAGGCCCCGCTGTACGGCCACGACCTGGAGAACATTGCCATCACCGGCCCGGGCACCTTCGACGGCGCCGGCGATGCTTGGCGCATGGTGAAAAAGAGCAAGCTCAACGAGACGCAGTGGCAGAAGCTGCTGGCTTCGGGCGGCATGCTGAACGAGAAGAAGGACACGTGGTACCCGTCGGCGCAGTCGCTGAAAGGGGCCAACGCCACCAAGCCCGGCATTCTGAAGCCCGGCCAGGAGCCCAACTTTGCCGACTACACCGACGTGAAGGATTTTCTGCGCCCCAACATGCTCAGCCTCACGCGCTGCAAGCAGATTCTGCTGGAAAGCTTCACCATCCAAAATTCGCCGGCCTGGACCATTCACCCGCTGCTGTGCGACAACCTCACCATTCGCAACGTGACGGCCAAAAACCCCTGGTACGGCCAGAACACCGACGCGCTGGACCTGGAATCGTGCCGCAACGGCATCGTGGAGGGCTGCACCTTTGACGTGGGCGACGACGGCATCTGCATCAAGAGCGGGCGCGACGAGCAGGGCCGTAAGCGCGGCGTGCCCACCGAAAACTTCATCATCCGCGACACCAAAGTGTACCACGCCCACGGCGGCTTCGTCATTGGCTCAGAGATGTCGGGCGGCGCCCGCAACATCTACGTGAGCAACTGCACCTTCATGGGCACCGACGTGGGCCTGCGCTTCAAAACCGCCCGGGGGCGCGGCGGCGTGGTCGAGAACATTTTCGTGGACGGCGTGGACATGACCGACATCGCCGGCGAGGCCATCCTGTTCGACATGTACTACGCCGCCAAGGACCCCGTGCCGCTGCTGGGCGAAAGCACCGCGCCGCCCGTGATGGCCGCCGAGCCGCTGAACGAAGGCACGCCGCAGCTGCGCAACTTCCGCATCCGGAACGTGACGTGCAAGGGCGCGACCACTGCCATTCTGGTGCGCGGCCTGCCCGAAATGGCGGTGAAGGACATCCGCATTGAAAACGTGGTGATTGCGAGCAAGAAAGGCCTGGTATGCCAGGAAGCGGAGAACATTCAGCTGAAGAACGTGGCCATCTATTCCACCGACACCAAGCCCGTGCTGGAGGTGCAAAACAGCCGCAACATTGGCTTGGACGGCATCCGCTACGCCAACGGCGCCGACTTGCTGCTGCGCGTGACCGGCGACCGTAGCAAGGACATTCGCCTGACCAACACCAACACCAAGCAGGCCAAAAAAGACGTGCAGCTTGGCGAGAAAGTGAGCCGGAAAACGGTCGTTACCGCACGGCGGTAGTAAATTTCCCGCAGTGTGCGCAG
>DASVTG010000145.1:0-3718 GCA_036387695.1 Hymenobacter sp.
CTCCATGCTCGACCACGGCAAGATGATGACCTTCCTCAGCCACTTCCCCAAAGCCGAGGCGGTGATGCGGGAGCTAAAAACGGACAGCTGGCAGCTCATTTTCCTGACCCGCGTGTCGCCGGTCACGCCCTTTGCGCTCATGACATTTGTGCTGGCCATCATGCGGGTGCGCCGCTGGCCGTTTCTGCTGGCCTCGGTGGCGGGCATGCTGCCGCGCAGCTTGTTCTTTTATTGGCTCGGCACCAAGGCCCAGGACGTGTTCACGTTGTTGAAAGACCCGGGCACCGGCACCACCGGCAAGCTCCTGCTGCTTGCATTGGTGGCCGCGTCGTTTTTCGGGCTCTACTATTTGTTTAACCAAGCCATCAAACGGGCCCTTGGCAACCGCACCCCCACAGAGCAGCTCTGATTGTGAGCCGCTTGCGCACAGAACTAAAATTTATTACCAAAAAACAGGCGTCTTGCTTGTGCAGACGCTTTTTTCCCGCTTACCTTTGCGCTCCCAACACGGGAACTGGTTGTGTAGCTCAATTGGATAGAGCATCTGACTACGAATCAGAAGGTTTAAGGTTCGACTCCTTACACGACCACGAAAAAGGCCCTCACAGCATTGTGAGGGCCTTTTTTTTGTATTTGAGGTACTGCCTGGGGGTACAACAATCTTTTTTTAGTTGGCTTCCTACTATTTCTTCTATTAGCACTTTGTAAGGACTGCGGCTACCTTCGCCCGTGCGCTTATTCATCCCCGAACTGCGCAACCGTGCTGCCAACTTTGCCCTCGTCCACGGGACTGCTGCGGCCCAGGGCCGTGCTTTATCGCAAAGCGAGCCCTAGTGGAGCGTGCATCCTTTCTTCACCTTTTCTTGAATTGGCTGGTGTATGACCGTGGTGTTTCGCCTGGCAAGGCCAATGGACACAAAACGAAGTCGTTGTTTATATAGAAGCAACATAGACGTAAACCGAACGAAATAGTGCCTTCCGTATTTGCGGCCTCAACCAACGGCTCACAAGGCACCTATGAAACCTACTCCTACCCTCCTCTTAGTCGCGCTGCTGGGCGGCGGAAAATCCCTGGCCCAGACGGCCTGCCCAACCCTGCCGGCCGACCACATCAGCCGGTTCACTTCGGTGGAGCCCACCACCCAGCCGCAGGACCTGCGCCTGCCGGCCACCCACACGTTCCAGATGCTGGTGCAGGGCGGCAGCCCCTACACCAACGCGGCCGATGGCAACGTGCTGGAGGCCTTCGACTTCACGGGCTACGCGCCCATCGGCGGCAGCAGCACCAACGGCTACCTCTCCATCAACCACGAGGGTTCCGGCACCACCTCAGGCGTGAGCATGCTCAGCCTGAGCTTCGACGCCGCCACCAAGCTGTGGGGCGTGACGGCCAAGCACCCGGTGAACTTTGCCCCGGTCATTGGCACCGTCAACAACTGCTCGGGCACGGTGACGCCCTGGAGCACGATTGTGACCTGCGAGGAAAGCACCGGGCCCACCATTCCCGTCGACACCAACGGCGACGGCTACCTGGACTCGGGTTGGAACGTCGAGATTGACCCGGCCACCCACACCGTGAAAGACCAGAACGGCAACGGCACCCCCGACAAGCTCTGGCGCATGGGCCGCCTCAAGCACGAGAACATCGTGGTGGCCGCCGACCGCCGCACCGCCTACGAAGGCGCCGACGACGGCCCCACCAACAGCTTCGTGTACAAGTACGTGGCCACTACGGCGGGCCAGCTCGGCGAGGGCACGCTCTACGCCCTGCAGCTCAACGGCGCCATCGGCACGGGCACCACGGGCACCTGGATTCCGGTGCCAAACTCGACGCCGGCCGAATGCAACAACACGACGGCCGCCGCCCGCGCCCTGGGCGCCACGAGCTTCAACGGCGTGGAAGACATCGAAATCAGCCCGCTGACCGGCCAGATTTACTTCACGGCCAAAGGCCCCGGCACCATCTACCGCTTCACTGACACGGGCGCCACCGGCACCACGTTCAGCAACTTCGAAATCTTTGCGGGCAACACGCCCACCAACAACGCCCAGGCCTACACCATCAACTACGGCTCGGGCAGCATCTCGGAGTTGTGGCGCACCGGCAACGACAACCTTACGTTCGACTCGCAGGGCAACCTGTACGTGCTGCAAGACGGCGGCCGCAACCACGTGTGGCTGATTAAGCCCTGCCACACGCCGGCCACCCCCGCCGTGGAGGTGTTCGCCGTGACGCCCGTTGGCTGCGAGCCTACCGGCATGACCTTCTCGCCCGACGAGCGGTTCATCTTTATCTCGATGCAAAGCCCCGACGCCAACACCCTGGCCACGGTGGACGCCGCCGGCCAATCGGTGGTGTTCAACAAGTCCACGGCGCTCGTTATCGGCCGCAAGGGCACCCTGGGCGCCGCCGCGCCGCTGGCCACCAAAGGCAAGGCCGAGGTGGAAAAAGCCGAGGTGTATCCGAACCCCGTGAGCGGCTCGGACCTGACGGTGCAACTGGCCCACCGCGCCAAAGAGGCGGCTACCCTAACCGTGTACAACTTGCTGGGCGCCCGCGTGCTGGAGCAGTCGGCCACGTTGAGCCAGGGCGTGAACACGCTGAAAGTGCCGGTCGGCAAGTTGCAGAACGGGTACTACAACCTGGTCATCAAAACCGCTACCACCACCACCACCCGTCCGTTCATCAAGCAGTGAAGTCCTACTTGATTTCTGGGCTTTCCATCCTCTTTGTTGCCCTGCACCTGGTGCAGGGCAACACGTGTTTGGCGCAGGGCAGCCCCAAAATTTCTTTTTCGCTAACCCAGGCCCTGGGCCAGCCCGGCCGCATCACCGAGCTCAACCTGCGCGGCCAGGGCCTGGAGCTGCTGCCGCCCAGTGTGGGGCAGCTGCGGCGCCTGCGCCTGCTGTTTGCCCACGAAAACCACCTGCGCCACCTGCCCGAAGACCTCACCCAGCTCGACAGCCTGCGGGTGCTGTTTCTGAACAAAAACGGCCTGCTGGACTTGCCGCCGACCCTGGGCAAGTTGCAGCGGCTGCGCCAGCTGCAGATAGAGCAAAACGTGCTGACCGAGCTGCCGCCCAGCATCGGAGACCTGGACAGCCTGCGCTACCTGATGAGCGCCCACAACAACTTCACCTCCCTGCCCGAGCAGCTGGGGCAACTGGCGCAGCTGGAGTACTGCGACATCTCGCACAATCAACTGCTGTTTCTGCCCGAATCGGTGAGCCGGCTGGGCGCCCTGCGCTACGTGTACCTGAACGACAACAAGCTGCAACACCTGCCCGCCCAGCTCGGGGCGTGGACCAAAGTGGAAGAACTGAACCTGTCCAACAACCAGCTGGAGGAGCTGCCGGCCAGCATCGGCAGCTGCCAGAACCTGAAGGTGCTGATTCTGTCGGGCAACCAGCTGAAGAAGCTGCCCAAGAGCCTGGGCCGGCTAAACCAGCTGGAAATACTGATTCTCAACGACAACCAGCTCACGGCCCTGCCCCGCTCCCTGAGCCGGCTGAAGCGGCTGAAAACGGTCATCGTGAAGCAAAACGCCTTCACGGCCGAAACCCGCCGCCAAGCCGAAACGGCCCTGCCGGGCGCTAAACTCTATTTTTGATGCCGTCGCGTTTGTTTGGTTTCCTTGGCCCGGACCGGTTGCTGCTGCTGGCGCTGTCGGTGCTGCTGTTCTCGTTTGCCGTCCTGCACAAGCAGCCCGCCGAGCAA
>DASVTG010000146.1:0-10390 GCA_036387695.1 Hymenobacter sp.
CATTGGGGACATTGATTGGTGGAACAACAATTCGGCCGACTTCACCCGCCAGCTCAACGACCTTCGCGCCGCTGGCGTGACCGAGCTGCGCGGCTACATCAATTCGGGCGGCGGCTCGATGTGGGAGGCCAACGAGATTTATAACCTGAGTGCCGGCTTTCCGGGCCGCAAAACGTGCCGGCTGGGTGCCCTCGTGGCCAGCGCCGCCACCACCATTGCTTGTGCGTTTGCCGATGGCATTGAGATGGCGGCCAACGGGCAGTACATGATTCACAACCCCAACATCGTGGCACAAGGAGGGGAGAAAGAATTCAAGGCCGCGCTGCAACTCTACCAAAACGTGCGGCAAGGAGCCATTGCCATCTACGTGCAGCGTACGGGCCTGCCAGCCGAGGAAATATCGGCGATGATGGAGGCCACCACCTGGATGGATGCCCCCACGGCGAAAGCGAACGGCTTCATTACCGCTATCAGTGGCGAGGTAGCCGAGTTGCCCAGCGATACGGCAGCGGTGCTGAACAAGTACCACTACGCTGGGGTGCCCTCCGTGCTCAATCAAGTGCTGAGCGGTGCGGCCCCGCGTCCCGTTCTGCCAACTACTCATACTCATGTCTCCATACCTGCGAACCGGGCCGGCTGGACTGTTCAGGATTACATGGACAAAGCGCCGAAGGAACTGCAAATGATGGCCGAGCAGCAGCCGGCCCAGTTCAGCGCCCTGGTGAATGCCGCTTACCCGCAAGTGGGCAAGGGCCACGCGGCCCAACCCACCGCCCCGGCTACCCCACGCCCCGCCTCGACTACTGCCCCCGCCAACCGGGCCGGCTGGAAGCTCGCCGACTGGCACCGAAATGACGCGGCCGGCCTGGAAGCCCAAATGCAGGCGCATACCCCGCTGGCGCAACAGCTCTGGAAGCAGCACTACGGCACGGAGAAGCCCGCGCCTTCGGGCATGGAGCCGCTGAATAGCCGAACAGGCCACGGCCACGCCCCCGTTAACACAACGGCCCCTGCGACAAACGAGCCGGGAGCTGAGCCGCCCCGTCGTTCGCTGCTGGAACAACGGCCCGACCTGGGGCCGCTGCTCACCGTGCTCCTGGATACGGCCGGCAAAGCCTTGACGGCCCTGCCAGGGGACCGGATAACGACTGAACCCCGGCAACTGCTTACCTGGGAGAAAGTAGCGGCCGAAGGGTTGCAAGCCGCAATGGGCATGGTGACCGGCACCGAGGCCGCCATTTACTTGCTGGGCGCACTGGGCGTTGTGGACTTGATGGCCGAAGAAGGCACCAACCCCGTGCGCCGGGCCGTGGCCCGCGAAGGCGGCATGGGAGCCACCGACTGGGCCGATTACCGGGAGCGGTGGAAAAGCGTTGCCAGTAATGTGCAACGTGCCGAGGTGGCAGCTCAGGAACTTACCGCTGCCAACTACACAGTGGCCCCCGCCCCCAAAGGACGGGAAAAGTGGACCATGCAAGATTGGATGGACAAAGACCCGAACGGGTTGCGGGCCTTGCGTGAAGAGAATCCGAACCTATTCCAGCAGTTGTACCGGGAGAGGTTTGGAATTGATGCCACTGTGTAAGTTTCTGCGGTATGCTATACGTAATGGTGTGCAACGTGGAGTTTCCAGCGGCCCCACGGCCGAACGGCAAGACCCGTCCGGCTTTTGAGATGCGGCAAGTGATATCGGTGGGAATAGAAAGCAGTTGGCGAAATCTGACAAGCACGGCTACCGTGCAATTTCCCGCCTACGCCTTTAAAATGCAGCAGATAGGAGTGAACGATTACCTGCGGCCGGGCGACCCCATTGAAATTGGGTTGGGGTACAACGAAGAGATGGTGCGGGAATTCACCGGCTACGTGGCGGAGGTCAAGGCCGGGGTTCCGGTCGAAATCACGTGCCAGGACGAAATGTATTTGCTCAAGCGCCGGCCGGTGAAGTGCAGCTACGGGTCGGTCACGGTGCGCCAGCTCTTGCACGACATTTGCCCGGCCGGCACCCGCCTCAACGCCATAAACGCCGACCTGGGGCATTTCCGCGCCGTGAACGTCACGGTGGCGAAGGTGTTGGAAAAGCTCAAAGAACAGTACGGCTTCGTGAGCTACTACCGCAACGGCATCCTGTACTGCGGGCGGGTGTACCACGAGCCACGAACTAGGCAGCCCGCGATGTTTCAGTTCGAATGGCACATCCTGGACAACCAACTGAGCTATCGCAGCACGGAGCACCTCAAATTCATCGTCAAGGCGACCAACCACGGCCCAAAAGACAAGAAAATGGAAGTGACGGTGGGCGACCTGAACGACCCCGCCGCCGAACAGCGCACGTTGCAGTATTACGGCTTGCGCAGCGAGGCCCAGTTACGGGCGTATGCGAAAGCCGACTTGGTGCGGCTCAAAAAGACCGGCTACGAGGGAAGTTTTACAACTTATGGTTTGGTGTACTCGGTGGACCGCGACACGAACGCGATTATCACCAGTGATGACCGCGTAACCACGGGCACCGCGCACTACAACGACGACGACGACATTCTGATTGGGGGCGTGCACTACAGTGTGGTCGAATTGCGGGACAACGAAGACAAAGTGGAGGCGGTAACCCCCTTCAAGCTCGTGACCAACGACGAAGGCACCTCGTTTGGCTCCGTGCAGCACGGGCAGGTGGTCCGCTTGGTATCGACGGAATACCCGGAACGAAACGGCGATTTTTTTGTGGATTCCGTGAAAAAATCTTTTAGCAGCAGCGGGTACCGCCAGGAAATCACCGTTGGTTCAGCCGCTAGCCTGAAAGGGCTTTAAAGCGACCTTCTTGCATGAAAAAACTACGCTTTTACCGCCGCCGGCTTGGGCTTTCGGGTCTTCGCCTTCTGTACCTGAATTTGGAACCGGCTGATGCGGTGCCGGAACCTTTTACCGAGGAAATTCCCGATACCCGGCCCCAAGTCAGGCAATCGGTGGCCGTATCTTGCGGCCCCGAGTCGGTTTCTGGAAGAAGCCTGGTGGCCCGCAAGGGTCTTACCTAAGCGGCTGGGGGAAGGCCGCCCGGCCAACGCGGGGCGGCCTTTTTCGTGGCTTCGTTGCCCGCTGCACGGCCGCCTCGACTTATTAGTAAAAGACAATTGCGTAAACGAGGTTTACTGAGCATTTTTCAGCCGTTAATGAGCCATTAAATGGGTATTTAAAGCAGTGGCTTGTTCAACAAATTGAATTGCTTGACCGCATTTTTTGATTTACCGCTTATACCCGGATAGGCAGCTTCTTTTTCTCCTTGTACTTATATAAGGCCTCGCTGAGCCCCGCCACAATCCGGTAGCCCTCCGGAGTCCAGGCCACCCGGGTGATGCGGTAAACAACCGGCGGCGTGGATTGAAAGCTGAAGGTGAGCAGCGTGGAAGATGGGGCTTCGCTTTTGGCGGAGCGTTTAGCTGGAGTTGGCATGGAAAGAGGGAAAAGGCTAATGAGCTGAGTAGCGCAGGCAGTGGGTAAATATTATTCTGAGCTGAAATCGCCCGCGTTTCTTTTCGTTATCAGGCCGTCGATGTTCTTGAATGCCGGCCCAAAGGGTGCGTACAAGGCCGCCAGTACGGGCGGGCAGTGCTGCGGCTCACTCTTAGGCCCCAGGTACTGCCGGATTATCTGTTGCATGGTCACCAGCACGCTGGTTTGGGTATCGTCTTTTTTGCGAATGGCGCTGTTGGGAGCCCAGGCGGCATCGATGAAGTACACATCGGCGGGGCTTCCCCCCCGGATGGCGCGTCCAATGGTCTGGAGAATGGGAATCAGCAGGTTGGCCGCGAACGGCCGGCGAAACTCTTTAGGTAGGCGCTGCGCGCTCAGCGGGCGGCTGAGCAGCCGGATGGTTTTGGTATGAAGTGTTCGCCGGCTCTCGTCGTACTGCCGCTGAATGTCGGCCAGGCTGGCGCCGGCAAACTGCTGCTGGTCGAATTGCTCGGTGTGCTGGGCCACCGTCGAGAGCATGAGGGTGAGGTCGCCGGCGGTGGGGTGGGGCCGGGTCAGGAAGTACATCGTCCCGATGGCGGCGGTCCGGTTGTCGACATCCTCGCTATCCTCGGGGTTGTTGAATACGATGTTGATGCCGCGTCCCAAGGCCGTGAAGGGGAGCACGAGCACCTGCACGCCTTCTTCCACCACCAGTTGCCCCAGGTTCTCGACCTGGCCCTTGAGCAAGTATTTTTCAGCCGGGCTGGCGAATTGCGGAAGCGCCCGCACAATGCCCCGCGTGCGGGCCGCCAGCTTGTCATTGACCTGCACCAGGGTGCGAACCACGCTCTGCACCTGGTCATAGGAATTGACTATTAGGGCGCATAGCCGCGGGTGGCGTCCACTGGGCGAGCGGCGGGCGGCGCGCTCCAGTTCTGACCCCGTGCCACTCACCGGATTGCCGACGGGGGCCGCCAGGTTCGCAACCATGAGCGCGAGGTTATCGTCGCGAAAGCCTCCGGCACCGCTGAATTTCAGAAATTCGCCGTCGCGGTGAGGATGGGGCAGGGCCTTAAAAAACAGCTTTACGTCAATGGGCTCGGGGCGCTTCGGGCTTAGCACGTAGCTGGGCTCCACCCCGATGTGGTAGGCCGGGCTGTCGGGCAGCCACGAGGTGGCGCTGGCCAGCAGCACATGGGCACCCTTTTGGTGCAGGCGGTGCAGCAGCAGGCGCGGGGTCGCGTCCAGGAGCAAATAGTTGATGGCCAGGCCCTGGTAGCGGTTTTCCTTGTAGCGAAACCGCACGCTGCTGAACGCGCCCAGCAAATTGAGGGGCACCATCGAGCGCAGGGCCTCACTGGTTTTGGTGCCCGCTATCCAGTCCGGCAACAGGTTGTATTGCACCAATGGTTGAGAAATGCGGGCCAGCTTCTGGTAGGCGGCCACGCCGAAGCCCACCACTACCAACAGCCGCGTGGCCGGGGCTAGTAGGTCGTACTTGGTCGCGTCGATTAGGTGCGCCAGGTGCTGGGTCAGCCGCAGCAGGGCGGCCTGAATATCGTCGTCGTGGTAGAGCGCGTAGAGGTAGTCATTGAAAGCGGCCACCAGTTCCTGCCAACGCGCCCGGGCCTGCTCTTCGGACGCAAAACCCAGCTGATGCTGCCACTGCGCCGGATTCGGGCGCTGGGCAATGTCCGGGTTGGCATCGTGGTAAAACGCTGCGTTCATCGCCGAATCCCAGAAGGAGTGGATGCCCGCCTTGTGTTCCGCAGGCAATTCAATCTGGGCCCTGCGCAAGGCAAAGCGGAGCAGGTAGCTGGTGGTGAGCAGCTGGTTTTCCAACTGCTTGCCCAGTTCCGGGTCCAGGCTCTGCACTTCGTCGTAGAACCGAATCAGGTGGCGCTCGAACGTGTTGGCAGCGTAGTGGTGGGGCAGCAGCAGCTCCCGGTCGCGGGGTGACACGCCTCCAGTCAAGGCGCGGTCGGTCACACGCTGTGCCTGATAATGAATGCTCTCACTCGTGCCACCGAGCTCCAGCGTGAGCGCGCCCAGTTCATCGAGCCGGCTTTGGCTTTCATCGGCCTCATCAAAAATGAGCAGATCGAACGTCTCGGCCAGCAGCTCAAAGTATTGCAGCTTTTCGGCGCTGGTGTGGGCGGGTACGGCCGTGTCGGAGCTGCGCACGTGGCCCAGCCACACGCTGGCCGTCACCAGCTCGCGCTGGTTGCGAACCCGACCGCACGAGCTCCACAACGGACAAAGCAACGGTTGGGGCCGGTCTTTGTGCAGCGACTCGGGCAGGTAAAAGTTTTCGCAGGGCGCTTCCGTTGGCTGCCATTCCCGCCAGGCGGCGGCCTCGTCGATGGCGAAGGCGGGCAAGGGGCAGGTTTGGGCCATGAGCTCCGTGCCCGGCCGAATTTCGGCGAAGCCGCCGTTGCCTTGCATGGCAATCAGCTGGGCCAGCCGGTCGGCGTGGCGGGCGTGGGTGGCGGGGCTGCGCCCCACCAACAGGGCCGAGCTGACCTGGTACTGCCGCAGACGCTCCAGGTAATCCCGGGCCGTTTCGATGCTCGTGAAAAAGACGGCCACCCGCCGCTGTTGCTCGGCCAGAAGCGCGCACAGCAGCACAATCAGGGTGGTTTTGCCCGAGCCCGGCAAGCCGATGAGGTGCTTCAGACCGCTCAAATCCAGTGTTTCCGTGCGCGAGAGCTGCCCGTTGTTCCAGGCTTCGAACAGGATGTCGTTCAGGCGCTTCTCCCAGTGCTCCACGGCCGCGCCGCGCGCATCGCGGTCCAGCTGGTCGAGCCGCTTGGCTGTCGCCCGCAGCTCGGCCAGGGCGATGACCAGGGGCGGGTTCTGGTCGCGGTGCAGCGGGTGCTGCTGCGGGGCCGGTACCGCCGCCGCGCTGGTCAGGCGTACCGAAATAGGAATCGGCAGGATATCCTCCCGCAGCCGGACCGTCAAATCGGCGGCGGTGGGCGCCAGCGTGCGGCGGGTTTGCCGGCGCGGCGGGGGCAGTTCCAATTGCCGCCGCGCCAGTTTGATGATGGCTTCCTGCCCCAACTCTCGCTCGAAGGCCAGCGTCGTTTCGTGGATGCGGTAGCTGGGCGTAAACTCTTTTTTGCGGGCCAGCGCGTGCAGCTCCCGCACCGCCTTTTGCACGGCATGGCGCGTAGGCAGCGGCCCTATCCGGTTCCGCAGGTGCGCAATCGCCGGCGCGTGTCCGGCGGTTTGTGCGCTGGTCAGACAGGCCATGAGGCCGGTGAGCAGGAGCGGCAGCCGCTCCAGCGTCGTTTCGCCCAGCTGCTCCAGCAGCACGCACGCCCAGAGGATGCGCCGCTGCCGGTGCCAGTCCACGGCTTCCGGCGCGTCGTCTGCCGGCGCGACGGGTGGTTTCTTACGCAAAGTGGCCATATTTTGTCAGGTTATCCAGTACTTCATCAACCGATAGGATGCGCAGCGAGCGGCGCAAAGCCGTTTGCAAATGCTCCCGAACCTGGGGAATGTATTCCGGGCGGTTCTGCACTTGGCGCGAGGCCACGGCCACGACCATTTCGTCGTACACGCGCAGCCCCGCTACTCCGCGGTTGAGCTTGCGGGCCAACAGCACCGGGTCGCTGTAATCCTTGACGTCGATGCCGATGCGGGTGCCAATGGCCACATCGCAGAGGTCGGAGTTGGGAAACAGTTGCACTTCCTCATCCGGGAACAGGGCCGTCAATTCCCGAAACAGGCGGAGCTCGTCCAGCGCGGGATTGCACCAGTATTTCAACACTTCCGGCCGGGCCACCAACGCGTCGGCCAGGGGCACGGGGTCGGCCGCCTTGGTCCGGGGATGGGCCGCCCGGCAGGCTGTAAGCGAGCAAACGGCTTTGTGCCGGTCCCGAATAAGCGGCGCGTGGCAGTAGCCGCAGCGCCCCACCCGTCCTTGCTTGTCGGCCAGCGCGGCATGCGCTCGCTCGTACACCGTGTCCAGCCACCCCCGGATGTCCAGGTTCAGCCGCGGATTGGTCAGTAGCTTACGCCAAGGCGCCCCGGTGCTGATGACCAACGGGTTTTCGGCCACGAACTTGCGGACCAGCGTGTAGGCCCCATCGCGCTCGGATTCATCCAAGCGGTCCAGGGCCTGCATCAGCTGCTGGTGAATTTGGTTTTCAATAATGTCCGCCAGATGTCCGCCCAATTCCGCAAAGTCGCCGCATTCTGGGCTAGGCACCCGGTAGTCGCCATCAATCAGCACGACATTCGCATATTGGGCATGGCCGGCTAGCGGGCGAGGGGCCCACTCGCGCATCGGCTGGGTGCAGCGCCAAAGCAATTCGTGCACACTAGCGTATTCGTCCAGCTGACCGCTTTCGAAAGCTAGGCGGGCCAACTGGGTTTGGGCCTGCCGCAACGGGAGCGGAATGGCGGCATCGACCACCCGCGCATCGGGATGGCTCAAGCCCACGCTCACCGGGTGGCCGGCCCGCACGGCTTGGAACTGCTTCAGGACGCCGTAGGCCAGCAGGATAACCGTACGCTCCAGCCGCCGCTCGTCGATGTAGGGCTGTTCGGTTGACTCGGCCGTCTGCTTGCTTACCCGTTTTTCCAGCTCCAGTAGCGTAAGCTCTCTTAATTGGGTCGTCACCGAGGCCAGGGATATGCCTTCTTTCCGTTGCCATGTCACGTAAGCCGCTTCCAGCAGGTTACGGCCAGTGAAGCGCCGCCCTTCATGGGTCAGCACTTCTTCCTGGCGCCATTTACGCACCACGCGTTCCGTGGGCGCAATGACCCCGGGATGCCATTGCAATAGCAACGCCGCAACCTCTTGGGTTGCTTCCTTTGGGTTTCCTTGCCACGTACTGAAGTCGAGCGTAGACATGAGTAATCGGATTAATTTGCCACTTATTATTACAAATGTGGCAAATTAATCTGACTTCGATTTTTGTTTTGGCTAACTCAATCCATTTTGTTTTGTAAACACCTGGTTTTGAGGAGAAAAATTTTAAATTGCAGAGTTGTAAATTGCATTAGCAGTGCAAAAGATGGCTATCAACTGCTATAAACCCAGCGAGTGCGCTGCGTTATAGGCAATGATGTCGTCGAGCCGGGAGTAGCGGCTAATCATGGCGTCGGTTTTCTGCTTTGTCTGGTTTTTGATGAATTCGTTGGATTGCCCGTTGAGCTTGGCGGTAGTGATAAAGGAAGCTCGTAAGGAGTGAGCCGAATATTTCTCCCCCAAGTGCTCTTTGACGAGCAGGTTCACGCGCCGGTCCGACAGCCGCCGGTGCGACGGCGTGCCGGCTTCGCCGGTCTTGCCCCGCGAGAGCGACACGAATACGGGCCCCTGGGTGCGCTCGCCCAGCAACTCCACCCACGCCTTGTAGGCCCGGATGGGGCAGAAAAGGGGATTAGAAGCGTAGAAAACGGCTTTTTGCTCCAACTCTCCGGCCTGGTTCGTTTTGCTTTTGGGCAAGCTCAGGATGAGGGCCGCATCGGTTAATTCGACGTGCTCCAGGTTCAGGCCGACCAGCTCGGAGCGACGGAAGGCGCCGGTGAAGCCTATTAAAAGGAGCGCGCGCGCGCGTACACCCTCGGGCCTGTTCAAGTCAAGCTCGGCAATGCATTTTTTTAAATGCGCCACCGAAAAAGCCGGGGCCTGCTTTTGCTTTTTGCCCACGGCGCGGGCCACGCCCTTGCGCAGCACGTCCAGGGCCGGCGCGCTGAGGGCCGAGGGCAGCCCGAGCAGCTGGTGGTTTTTCTCGATGGCGGCCAGGTGCCGGTTGATGGTGGCCAGCTTGCGCGGTAGGTCGGCCAGGTGGGCGACGTAGCTGGCGAGCGTGGGCACGGCGGCGGGCCAGGGCGTGAACGCGTGGTCGGCGCAAAACGCCTCGTAGCTGCGCAAGTCGGCCGAGTACGCCAGCCGGGTGTTGTCCGCGCCTTCCAGGCCCAGGGTCAGGTAGCGCCCGACGTTGGCGGCCACCTGGCCGGCCAACTCGTTGGCCAGCGCCAGGGCGGGCAAATCGCCGGTCACGGCCGGCAGGTTCTTTTTGGGTTGGGAAGCCATTGGGTTGGTCCACTTGCGAAAACCAGGCGCGCAGGTGCCCGCCAAAGGTACGCAAAACTTAGGTCCGATAAGTAAGTATTATGGTACCTAGATTTCGGGTTTTGCAAAAAATATTAAGTTGTACCGACCACTGCTTGCAAGGAGTAGCTGCAGCCGACAACCTTTACCTCGGCTGCTGCAATTCCAACTTACATGACCATCCCACCCGAAATTAAACCACTATTAACCGCGATCCGTCGCATGGCCAGAGAAAGCCGGGTTGAGGCCCGGTACGTTGCCGATTTTAAGCCGCTTTACCGGTTCTATCTGGAAATGGAGCACCCCGGGCCCAATGAACCGGAAGCAGAACCAGCCACACGTTCGGGTTTGCCGGAGCAGGAGAATTTTCGCACGGTGGCGGCCAGCCCGGAACTGCAGGCTTTCTTTACCGATGCCGCCGCGGCCCGCCAGCGCTACGGGCAACGGATCGGGTATTATTTGTTGCTGAAGAGTTTTTACAATGCGTTTATTTTCCCGTTGGAGAAGGAGGTCTCCATTTCGCGCTCCGCCGAGGTACTAGGGGGTGGGGCGGTCGGATTCACCGGAGGCAAGGAAATAACGCCACCGCAACTGGCAACCCTGCGCTCCGCGGCAATTCAGTCAGTGCCAGCCGAAATGCGCAATGCGTTCGAGGCGATGGGGCGAATCAGCTTTCCGGATACTTTCAACACGGACGATTTTACAACCAATAACCTTGAGCAAATCTAAAACGCCGGCCAAAGGGCTTAGTGGCGACGAGGCCCGGATTTTGAAAGAAGTGCAGCGCCTATCCGGCGTCCTGGCCGTGGCGCCTACGCCGCCCACTATCCCAAGCGGTAAAGGGTGAGGTGGTCTAGCTAAGCCGGACAGAGTTGGGAC
>DASVTG010000147.1:0-9781 GCA_036387695.1 Hymenobacter sp.
TGGCGGTTGTCGCGCCCGCGCCCCCCGCTCGTGCCTGCCCGGCCCGGAAGCAACGGGGCCAGACGCGCCCATTGGGCATCGGTCAGCAGCGTTTCCATATCCCAATTTAATCATCACTGTTAACACTTCCTAGTTCTTTAGTTAGCCTTTTTAAACGAAAAGCCCCGCCTGATGATTCAGGCGGGGCTTTTTGGTAATACACCCAACTTTAGTTAAGGCCAAATTCGGCTTTGATTTGGGGCACGTAATCGAGCTTTTCCCATGTAAAGGTTTCGAATGTTTTTACGGCGCCGTCCTTCATCGTCACCTGCACGGTGCCGGGCAAGCGGCCCATGTGGCCGTACGCAGCGCTCTGGGCGAAGATGGGGTTCTGCAGGCCGAAGCGCTTCACAATGGCATAAGGACGCAGGTCGAACAGCTTGTTTACTTTCTCGGCAATTTCACCGTCCGTGAGGACGCCGTTGGCCCCTTGGGCTTTGGTGGTGCCGTAAGTGGTCACGAACACGCCCACTGGCTGCGCCACACCAATGGCGTAGGCCACCTGCACGAGCACCTGGTCCGCAACACCAGCCGCCACCAGGTTTTTGGCAATATGACGGGCCGCGTAAGCCGCCGAACGGTCTACTTTGGACGAGTCCTTGCCCGAAAAGGCACCGCCGCCGTGAGCACCTTTGCCGCCGTAAGTGTCCACGATGATTTTGCGGCCGGTGAGGCCGGAGTCGCCGTGGGGACCGCCGATAACGAACTTGCCGGTGGGGTTGATGTGGTAGGTGATGCCGTCGGTGAACAAAGCCTGTGCTTCGGGGCTCAACCCGGCTTTCACGCGCGGGATGAGGATGGCCAGCACATCAGCCTTAATCTTGTCGAGCATGACGCTCTCCGAGGCATCAAATTCGTCGTGTTGGGTGCTGATGACAATGGTATCGATGGCCTCGGGTCGGTGGTCGTCGGAGTAGCGAATGGTTACCTGGCTCTTGGCATCGGGGCGCAGGTAGGGCATGTCGCGGTTCTCGCGCCGGATGACGGCCAGTTCCTGAAGCAGGCGGTGCGACAGGTCCAGGGCCAGGGGCATGTAATTGGCCGTTTCGTGGCTGGCGTAGCCGAACATCATGCCCTGGTCGCCGGCACCCTGGTCTTCGTCTTTGGCGCGCTCCACGCCTTGGTTGATGTCGGGGGACTGCTCGTGCAGGCGGTTCATCACTTCGCAGGTGTCGGCGTTGAAGAGGTATTCGGGCTTGTTGTAGCCGATGCGGCGAATGGTTTCGCGCACAATGGGTTCCGCGTCAACGTGGGCCGTGGACTTTATCTCACCGGCAACGAGCGCAAAATCAGTGGTGACAAGCGTTTCGCAGGCGACCTTGGCGGTGGGGTCCTGGCGCAAATACTCGTCGAGGATAGCATCAGAAATCTGGTCGGCAACTTTGTCGGGATGGCCTTCCGAAACAGATTCGGAAGTGAACAAATAGGGCATTGAAGGCTCGAAACAGGCGAAAACAAGAAGGACTGAGCACGCCAGCCAAACTGGAGTAGGCAGGGACATGCAATGCAAAACTACAGAAGTCCGACTTATTAACCGTTAGCGAGAGCACATTGGCTTCCCGCCACTTCGGTAACAGGGGCGAAATATTGACTGAGACTTTTGAATCAAACATTATAATTGTGCCAAGCGGCCACCGTCCACGGCCAAAGTGGTGCCGTGAACAAAGCTGGCCTCCGAGGACGCCATGAAGGCGATGGCGGCGGCCAATTCTTCGGGTTCGCCCACGGTGGCTTTGTCGATGGTTTCGGCGCCGCTTTTCACGTTGGGGTTGCTCCAGAGCATGGGCGTGTCCACCGCGCCGGGTGCGACGGCGTTGATGCGGGTTTGCCGGAAATCCAACTCACGGCTCATTCCCCGCACAAACGCTTCCATGGCGCCCTTGCTGGCGGCGTAGGGCACCACGTTGGCCGTGGTTTGGTGCGCGTGTACTGAACTGACGGCCACAATGGAGCTGCCAGCCGGCATGTGGGGCAGGCAAAGCTGCGTAAGCTGGGCCAGGGAGCGCAAATTCACTTGCATCAGCAAGTCCCATTTGTCCAGGGGGAGGTCCACGAGAGGCTCGAAGGTCATCATCGCGGCGTCGCACACCAGCACATCCACCCGTTCGTATTTCGCCAGTACCTTCTTTACCGTGGCCTCGATGGCCCGCGGCTTGCCCAAATCGCAGGCCATGAACACGGCTTTCCCACTGGCCTTGACGATGGTGTCGACTGTTTTTTTGCCGTCCGCGGCATCACGACCCAAGGCAATTACTGTTCCTCCTTCGGCCCCCAGCCGAACGCACACGGCGCGGCCTATGCCGGAGGTTCCACCCGTCACCAGGCACACTTTGTCTTCAAAACGCATTGGTAGGTCGTTGAAGGAGAAGCTCCGTGCTTCCACCTATGGCCTCTGTACGGAAGACAATTGCTTGGGGCTAATTAAGGGTAGCGGGTGGCAGACCTTGGTTCTGTACTTTTTCGCACACCAACACCACGAGCCGGCCCCGCAAGTCGGTAGTGGCAAACAGGTAGATGTCGCCGCCTTCCCGAATGCCTGTGCGCCGACGGAAATCAGCCACCGAATCGGGAAAGTTGCGGGTGGTGACGTGGGCGCGCGCCTCGGGTCCCAGATGAGCTTTTAGGGCAATGCCGTCGGCCTTTTCCACGGCCAACACCCGGAAGATGCGGCCCGGAAAGTCAGCCCGCAACACGTCGGACGTGTAGAGGTGGCTGTGTTGGTGCAGCTTGAGGAGCTCGAACGCGGTGCCGATGCTGCGAAACGCCCCGGCTTTGAGCACGGCCGCGTTGGGTTCGTACAGATACTGCTGGGCCTCGGCGTAGCGGGGAGTGGCGCGGGCCTCGCGGGCCTTGTTGAGACGAAATTCCTGCTGGGTGCCGTCGCGACGCAGGTTCACGGCGTAGCGTTCGGGGTCCACGGCGGGCTCTTGGCCCAGCTCATACAGGACTTCTTTCACCTCGTTGTCGACGGCGACTACCCAGAGACGGCGCACGTGGCCCAGGCCCTGCACCGCGTGTTCGATGTCGAGCATGGGCGAGGTCTTGAGCAGCACTTTATCGGCTTTGTGCAGCAACAGCGGCAGCAGCTTCACCACATCGGGCTCGCAATCGCGCAGCAGAAAAATCTTGCGCGCGGCCGTGTCGCGCCGGGCCGGGTCGAGGTAGAGCCAGTCGTAGTGGTGGGGCGTGCTTTTCAGAAAATCCAACGCGTCGGATGCGTGTACGGCCACGTTGGCAATGCCCAGTTGGGCCAAATTGTAGCGCACAATGGCGGCCAGTTTGGGGTCGCGCTCCACGTAGTCCACTTCCGCCACGCGGGCCGCAAAATGCGCCGAGTCGGCTCCAAAGCCCCCGGTGAGGTCGGCCAGCCTTTGCCCTTCCACCAAACCAGCTTTGAAGGCCGCAGTGCGCGCCGAAGACGCCTGCTCAACGGAAAGGGCAGGCGGGAATATCAGGTCGGGGTTGTCGGCCCAGGCCGGTAGCTTGGCGCGGGCTTTCTGGCGAGCCTGAATCTGACGTACCAGCTCGGGCACGGGCAGGCCGGGGTGGCGACGGGCTTGCAGGGCCAGGTGGGCGGGGTCGTCGTGCAGATGCGCGGCCACGTAACGTCTGGCCGCTTCGGGCAGAGGGTAGTCCATGAAGAAACCTATACGAAAAAACCGGGCGGTTAGCGCACCGCCCAGCGCAACGCCAGCAGCGGCTGGCCGGCGGGGGCCAGGCCCAATCCCACGGAAGTGGGCCGAAGCCGGGGCCATACACCGTTGTGGGCAACGCCTGCGTTGTAAGCGCTTACCGCCCGCTGCATGTACGGATTGGTGTTGCGAGTGATAAAAACCGTGGCCAGTACACTGGTAGCGAATACGCCAATGGCCACTTTTTGCGTGCTGTTGAAATACACCGCGTCGCCGTGAGCGAATATTTGTTGGCCGTACACGCCAAACGCCCCGAGGGCCACCAAGCGGTCGACCAGGAAAATGGTTTTTTGGCGCTTGTACCTGTCCAATTGACCCAAGGCTTCGCTGTTGTTCGCCAAATAAGGCCGCAGCTTTTGCCCGAAGAAACCGGCCGTTTGGTAGTTGTCGCCAGTTGCACCGGGGGCCAGGAAGTCGAAGTTGTGTTGGTGGCCGTTCAGGCCGCGTTCAGCGTCGGTGGGTTCCAGTCGAATGGTGGCTGGCGCTTGCTGGGCGAAGGCTTGCGTGGCAAGCGTGAGCGACAGGACCAAGATGGCCGCGCTGCGGAGTTGCCACCGACAAGGTGCCAACTGGTTAGGTTCGTGCATGGGAGCAAAGATAGACGGGCGGTGGAGGCGCAAACAGCCGGACTGGCCCAATATTTTCAGCCCTGACTCAACAAACGGCGGTGCTTATACGTTCAGGCCGAGCCAACCAGATGTTTTGGGTGGCACGCTTCATTTTAATCCGTTGGTATTCTACTATGACAACATTCCCCACTTTCTGCCGCACCATATTGGTCCTTCTGCCGGCTACCTTGCTTTTAGCCTCTTGCAGCAAAGACGACGAGCCGGTAGCCCCGGTCGTAGACCAGGGTAGCGTCCTGTTTGTGAATGCGGCTGCCAGCAACCCGGTCAGCATCAAGGCATTCGTCAACAACGAAGAAAAAGCTACCCTTGCTTATGGCAGCGCTACGTCGGGTTATCAAGCGGTGCCTACGGGCACTCCAACGATTAAAATAGACAACGCCGCGTCGGCCGGTACCTCCTTCTTCAGTCAAACCGTCACGGTGGCCAAAGACCAGAGGTATTCATATTTTGTGTACTCGACCAGCACCGACGCGACCGTGGTTCCGGCCGGCTTTTTGGTGGCCGACGACCTGACGGCGCCTGCGGCCGGAAAAGCGAAAATCCGGCTGGTTAACGTGGCGTTCGGCTATCCAAATCCGGCGGGAGCAATCAGTCTGAGTCAGAGCCAGCCCATTGGCTTTTTGCCCATCACCTCGGTGGTGAATTTCTTGGGAGCTTCTAATTTTGTTGAAATTAATTCTGGTCCGGCCAATTTGCTGATTACCACTGGCACAAGCCCCACGGGCTCCACTGTGGGAGCGGTGGGCGATGGTACCGGCACCGGCACCGGAGCTACGGGCACGGGCACCAAAAATTACGAGGCTGGTAAGATTTACACCATTGTGGTGCGCGGCACCGCCGGCTTACCCGACCCTGCCCGTCAGCCTAAGGCTTTCATTATTCAAAACAACTAACCGCAATTAAGGCTTTTTGCTGATTTGATAAAAAAAGCCCGCGTCGCAAGACGCGGGCTTTTCTGTGCTTCATAATGAACAAAGCAAGTACCTTTGCGGTTGAAACGCCAATCAATAACTAATCTGCATCATGGTGGAAACCACGACGAAAACGTACGTTCCGTACAAAGTAAAGGACATGGGCCTGGCCGAGTGGGGCCGTAAGGAAATTCGTTTGGCCGAAGCCGAAATGCCGGGCTTGATGAGCCTGCGCGAGGAGTTTGGCGCGGCTCAGCCTTTCAAAGGCGCCCGCATTGCCGGCTGCTTGCACATGACCATTCAAACCGCGGTGCTCATCGAAACCCTCAAGGCCTTGGGCGCTGAGGTGACGTGGTCGTCGTGCAACATCTTCTCGACGCAGGACCATGCTGCCGCTGCTATTGCCGCCGCTGGCATCCCCGTATATGCCTGGAAAGGCATGAACGAAGAGGAGTTTAACTGGTGCATTGAGCAGACGCTGTATTTCGGCGAAGACCGCCAGCCATTGAACATGATTCTGGACGACGGCGGCGACCTCACCAATATGGTGCTGAACCAGTACCCCGAGTTGGCCGCTGGCATCAAAGGTGTTTCGGAAGAAACCACCACCGGGGTGTTGCGTCTGTATGAGCGTGTGAAGAACGGTTCGCTGCCTTTCCCCGCCATCAACGTGAACGACTCGGTGACGAAGTCGAAGTTTGACAACAAATACGGCTGCAAAGAGTCGGCCGTGGACGCCATCCGTCGCGCAACTGACGTGATGATGGCCGGCAAAGTGGCCGTGGTGGCTGGCTACGGCGACGTAGGAAAAGGCACCGCTGCTTCGTTGGCCGGTGCCGGTGCCCGCGTTATCGTGACCGAAATTGACCCCATCTGCGCCCTGCAGGCGGCCATGGACGGCTTTGCTGTGAAGAAACTGGCTACCGCTGTGAAGGAAGCCGACATCGTGGTGACGGCTACCGGCAACTGCGACATCCTCACCGAGGAGCATTTCCGCAGCCTGAAGGACAAGGCCATTGTCTGCAACATCGGTCACTTCGACGACGAGATTGACATGGCGTGGCTGAACGGCAACTATGGCCACACCAAGGACACGGTGAAGCCGCAGGTAGACATCTACACCATCGAAGGCAAAGAGGTAATCATCCTCGCCGAAGGTCGCCTCGTGAACCTGGGCTGCGCCACTGGCCACCCCTCGTTCGTGATGTCGAACTCGTTCACCAACCAAACCCTGGCCCAGCTTGAGCTGTGGGAGCGCGCCGACCAGTACGAAAACCAGGTGTACACCTTGCCCAAGCACTTGGACGAGAAAGTAGCCCGCCTGCACCTCGCCAAAATCGGCGTGGAACTGGACGAGCTGACGGTCAAGCAAGCCGACTACATCAAGGTGCCGGTAGAAGGCCCATTCAAGTCGGACCTATACCGCTACTAAGCCTTTTGCTTCTAGCTCCAAAAAGAAAGCCCCGCCGGATAACGGCGGGGCTTTCTTTTTGGAGCTAGAGACGGTGGCTAAACCACTGGCCAAGACGCGGCCTGCTTCCCCAACTCGCTACTTAGATAGGTTCCGTAAGTAGTGAACCGCACGGTCGCGCTATAACCCCCTTAATTCCCATTCTAATAAGCTTCTATCTCGGTTAGAATTATCATTTCACTTACCCCGCTGTCGGACTGGTCGTCCGTTGCACTGGGAGCGGAGGGGGCGGCAACAGAACGACTAGCAGCGCCGTCGCTAGGTGCCGTCGTTTGTTGGCCTTTGCGGGCCTTGCTCAAGGCATTGATGGCCAGGCCCAGGCCCGCGACGGCGGCAGCGGCGAGCACCGGGTGCTCCTGCATCTTTACGTAGATGCTGCCCGTGCGGAACCAGCCTTGGTGCGAGCCGTTTTCTTTGAGGCCATAGCCAGCTTTGTAGAGCGCGTTAGTTTCGGAGTTAACCGAGGGGCGGGCGGGGTCCACCTGGCCGGGGTCGGTCACCACTTCCATCAGCTTGTCCATGAAGCGGGGCGCCACGTCGCCTATCATTTTCAGCACCTTGGCTTGCAAGCCCACGTACATGTCGCGCTTTTGGTGGGCGGCGGCAAACAGGATGGCTTCGGCCACGGCGCTGGGCGGGTACACCATGCCGCGGTGAGCCACCTGGTGCTCGTAGTAGCTCTGAGCGTGTTCGTTGTAGGGCGTATCGATGCGGCCGGGGTGAATGAGCGTCACCGAAACGGGCGCTTTTTCCATTTCCAGCTCCATGCGCAGGGCGTCGGTCCAGCCGTGCACGGCGTGCTTGGCGGCGCAGTAGGTGCTTTGCACCGGCGTGGCCCGGTCGCCAAAAAAGCTGCCCACGTTGATGAGGGCGCCGGGCGTGCCGCGCTGCTTAAAATGCTCCACGGCAATGCGCGAGCCGTACACGACTCCCCAATACACGGTGTCGAACATGCGCCGCTGGTCTTCAATCGTCACTTGGTCGCAGCGGCCGAAGATGGAGAGGCCGGCGTTGTTGACCCACGTATCGAAGCCGCCGAACTCGGCAATGGCGGCATCGGCGATGCGCCGCACGTCGTCCTCGATGCCCACGTCGGCCCGTACGGCAATGGCCTGGCCGCCCTGGCTGCGAATTTCTTCGGCCAGCTGCTGGAGGGCCTCTTCGTTGCGGGCCGCCAGCACCAGCTTGGCGCCTGCTTTGGCGGCCATGCGGGCCGTGACTAGCCCAATGCCGCTTGAGGAGCCGGTAACGACGATGGTTTGTTGGTCAAGGGATTTCAGTTTGATTTTCATGAAGCTGCGAGTAAAATGAGAGTGTGAATGGTCTCTCTTAGTACGCAGCTTCGGGAAGCTGAAAATACGGATTTGGGCCGTGAAAAACACGGAAATGCTCCGGACGCAGTAGTCGGCCCCAATGAGATTGGCTTAAAAAAAGAAAGGGCAACACCAGCTTCCTAGCCATTCCACATAGGCTTTAAAGTCATTTTAGAAAGCATCAAAGGAAGCAGCACGCGGCCACACAGCCCACCGGCTACGGCTGCGATACGGCGGCGTTCACCCCCAAGGCCTCGCGCACCGCCGGCGCCACCCGCGCACCAAATAGCTCAACGGACCGCATCACGCTGGCGTGCGGAATCCCTTCGAGCACCAGCTGGGCCAGGAAGCGGGTATTGGCAAACAAGCCGTGTAAGTACAGGAGCTTGTCGATGATTTCCTGCGGTGTGCCCACGAACAGCGGCCCTTGTGGCCCGCGCAGGTAATCGAAGTGCCGGCGGTCCATGGGCGACCAGCCCCGCTCGCGGCCGATGCGGTTCATCAGCGTGGCGTAAGGCGGAAAAAACTCGTCGGCGGCTTGTTGGGAAGTTTCCGCTACGTGGAAGTGGCAGTTCAGCGACAGCGGCATGCGTGCCGGGGCGTGACCGGCTTGTTGGGCCGACTCGCGGTAGAGTTCGGCGAAGGGCACGTAGCGGTCGGGTGCGCCGCCGAGGATGGCAATGGTCAGCGGCAGGCCCAGCTTGCCGGCGCGTACGGCTGAGGCCGGCGTGCCGCCAATGCCAATCCAAACGGGCAGCTTGGGCTGGGCCGGGCGCGGGTATACGCCTTGGGCGGCAATGGACGGCCGGTGCTTGCCCTGCCAGGAAACCACTTCGCTGTCGTTGATTTTGAGCAGCAAGGTTAGCTTTTCCACGAACAGCTCGTCGTAGTCGTCCAGGTCGTAGCCAAACAGCGGGTAGGATTCAATGAACGAGCCGCGGCCGGCAATAATCTCGGCCCGGCCGGCGGAAATCAGGTCCACAGTGGCAAAGTTCTGGAAGGTGCGAACGGGGTCGGCGGAACTGAGGACCGTGACGGCGCTGGACAGGCGAATGCGCTTGGTGATGGCCGCCACCGCCGCCAGAATGACTTCGGGCGCCGAGATGATGAAGTCGGGGCGGTGGTGTTCGCCCAGGGCCAGCACGTCGAGGCCCACTTCATCGGCCAGCTTGGCAAGGGCAAGCAGTTCTTGCATGCGCCGCTGGGCGCTGCGGTCATTCCCGGCAGTGTGAGCGGGAGCCACTTCGCCAAATGAGCTGATTCCTAATTCCATAATTGAAAGCTTGTGAGCGGCGGCAGGCGCTTTGCCGCTAGTACGTGATTTGCTGGTCGTAGCGCGCCCCAGGAGCAAGTAGGATGGTGTCGCGCTGGATGATGCGCTGGCCGTTTTTCGTTTTGTCAATCTTCAACTCAACCGGTTGATTGGCGGCGATTTCCACGTCGGCGCTCGCGCAGCTGGGGCTGCCGGTCGAGTGAGCATGTTTACGATGCCGTAGGTAAACGGGCCAGCTTTCATAAAGCAAAGCCTAAAGGTAAGGGTCGGTTTAACAGGGCGTCACGCCCATGTTGGCATAGCAGAAGCTCCAGACATCGGCCCACTCGTCAATCAGCAGCTTGGTGCTCTTGCCGGCGCCGTGACCGGCATTTACGTCCACGCGAATGAGGGTGGGGTGGGGGCCGGCGTTGGCGGCTTGTAGGGCCGCAGCGTACTTGAAGGAGTGCGCGG
>DASVTG010000148.1:0-3567 GCA_036387695.1 Hymenobacter sp.
AATCGTAAGAAAAGAGTTACTACCCCACCCGAGATGCTTCGGCTGCGCTCCGCATGACGTTCTTTTCTTTGAAACAGATTTCCCCAATTTCTTCCCATGCCCGATTCTTCCGCCATTCAGCACCGCATACTGGCCCTTACCGAGCGCCTGCACCACCTCAATCACCAATATTACCAACTCGACATCTCGGAGGTGCCGGACCAGGAGTTCGACCAGATGCTGGCCGAATTGCAGGTGCTCGAAACCGAATACCCGGACCTGGCCCTGCCCAATTCGCCCACCCGGCGCGTGGGGGGCACCATCACCAAGCAGTTTCCCACGGCGGTGCACCGCTACCCCATGCTCAGCCTGGGCAACACGTATTCGGAGGACGACTTGCGGGAGTTTGACGAGCGGGTGCAGCGCGGCCTGGAAGGCGCGCCTTACTCCTACGTGTGCGAGCTGAAAATTGACGGCGTGGCCATGAGCCTGACCTACGAGCACGGCGAGCTGACCCAAGGCGTGACCCGCGGCGACGGCACCCGCGGCGACGTGGTGACGGCCAACGTGCGCACCATCAAGACGCTGCCGCTGGCCCTGCGCCCCGGCCCCGACCAGCCCCAGGACTTTGAAGTGCGCGGGGAAGTCTTCATGCCCCTGCCGGTTTTTGCCGAACTCAACGCCGAGCGGGAGCAGAACGGGGAAGCCCTGCTCGCCAACCCCCGCAACGCCGCCAGCGGCACGCTCAAGCTGCAAAACTCGGCGCAGGTGGCGGCGCGTAAGCTGCGCTTCTACGCCTACGCGCTGCTCACGCCCGGCCGCCATTTCAGCAGCCACAGCGCCGCCCTGGAAGCCCTGACGCGCTACGGCCTGCCCGTTTCCGACACCTGGCGGCGCGCCACCAGCATTGCCGAAGTGCTGGACTTTGTGCACTATTGGGCCAAGAAGCGTTTCGAGCTGCCGGTGGCCACCGACGGCATCGTCATCAAGGTCGACAACCTGCGCCAACAGGACCAGCTGGGCTACACGGCCAAGAGCCCGCGCTGGGCCATTGCCTACAAGTACCCCGCCGAGGCGGCCCGCACCCGGCTCAACGAGGTGATTTACAACGTGGGCCGCACCGGCGCGGTGACGCCCGTGGCCATGCTCACGCCCGTGCCGCTGGCCGGCACCGTGGTGAAACGCGCCACCCTGCACAACGCCAACCAGATAGGCCTGCTCGACCTGCGCCTCGGCGACATGGTGTACGTGGAGAAAGGCGGCGAAATCATCCCCAAAATCACGGGGGTGGACCTGAGCGCCCGGCCCGCCGAGGCGGTGCCCATCAAGTACCCCACGGAGTGCCCGGCCTGCGGCACGCCGCTGGTGCGGCCCGAGGGCGAAGCCCACTTCCGCTGCCCCAACGAGCGCGGCTGCCCGCCGCAGCTCAAGGCCCGGTTGGAGCATTACGTGTCGCGCCGGGCCCTGAACATTGACGGGCTGGGTGCCGAAACCGTGGGGCGTTTCTTCGATTTGGGCCTGGTGACCACGCCGGCCGACATCTACGACCTGCCCGCTCGCCGCCCGGAGTTGGTGACCCTGGAACGCCTCGGCGAAAAGAGCATCGACAACCTCATTGCCGGCATTGAGGCCAGCAAGCAGGTGCCTTTTCCGCGGGTGCTGTTCGGCCTGGGCATCCGGTACGTGGGCGAAACGGTGGCCCAAAAATTGGCCGCGCACTACCGCAGCATCGAAGCCATGACGGCGGCTTCGGCCGAGGAAATGGCCGCCGTGCCGGAAGTGGGCGGGGTGATTGCCGTGGCCGCGGCGCAGTGGTTTCAGCAGCCCGAAAACCGGCAGCTGGTTGAGCGCCTGCGCCAAGCCGGCGTGCAGCTGGCCGTGACGGGCGAGGCCCCGGTGCCGGCGTCGGACCGATTGGCGGGGCTCACGTTTGTCCTTTCCGGGGTATTCGAGCAGCACAGCCGCGACGAGCTGCAGCAGCTCATTGTGAGCAACGGCGGCAAAATCACGGGGTCCATCAGCAAGAAACTGAGCTACTTGGTGGCCGGCGACAACATGGGCCCGGCCAAGCGCGAAAAAGCGTTGGGTTTCAAAGTGCCCATCATCTCCGAAACCGAGCTGATGGCCTTGCTGCCCACCGCCGAAGAAGCTCCCGCCGAGGATGAGGCCCCAAGCCCGCCAGCCGAAACCGGGGCGGGCCAGCAAGGCTCGCTGTTTTAGGAACGGCAAACGCATGCGTGGGAAACTCGGCAGAAAAACTCGGCGTAAATTTTGTCTATGGGTTGAAATACCGATATTTGACTTCTATTTCCCACCCATGAAAGTTACCGTTCTATTGTTGTTGCTTCTGTGGAGAGGCGCAGCAGCGCCTTCTTTGCGCGCCCAGTGCCTTAAACTGTCCGACCTGCTGTCCATCGGCGCGGACCCGGCAGCGGCCTCTTCGCCGCCTGCCGTGTCCAGTCGTTTGGGTTCGGCGTGGACATTCAAGGAAGCAACCGCGGCCTCGCGCGAGATGTACTGGGCTTGGGCAACCCTGCCGGCGGGCGCGTTGGCCCCGGCCCGGCTCACGGTGCGTCCCCAGCGGCCCGGCCAGGACGTGGTGCTGAAAACCACGCAGGCCGCCTGCTTGCGCGATTTGCGCAGCGAACTAAAAAGCCGCAAACTCGTGGCGCAGCCCGTGACTTGCCCCGGCTGTGAAGCCGTGCGTTTTCAGGGGCCCGACTTTGAAGCCACCTTGTACAGCCAAATGAAGGGCGACTACCCGTACGTGGTAGTGGTTCACCAGGTGCCGGTCGTGGGTTCCACCACGTCCGTGGCGCCCGTGCCCGCAGTAGACCGCGCCACTGCCATAAAGCTATTGGCGGACCCTGAAGCGAAGGTGCTGGACGTGCGCACGCCGGAAGAATACTCCGCCGGCCACTTGCAAGGGGCGCAAAACCTGAGTTTCCGAGCTGCCAATTTCGATGAGCTAATCAGCAAGCTCGACCCCAAGGGGCGCTACGTGCTGTACTGCGCCTCCGGCAACCGCAGCGGCCAGGCCGCTGCCCTCATGCAGCAGCGCGGCATCGTGAACGTAACCAATGCGGGCGGGTACGCCAGTCTGAAAGAGGCCGGCCTCAAGACGCAATAGCCACGATGACGCATTTCCTGGCCAGTGAATGGGCGGGCAACCATTGGCCCAGGTTGAGATAGAGCCGGTGAGCAACAAGCTTTTGTTGGCCTTATTCACTCATTTGGTCGCGGTCTATCACTTGCCCTCCCCGTTGCTGGTGGACGTTCTTGACGGCTACGCGGCTGATTTTTCGCTGCTCGGCACCGATGCCACGTTGATGGTCGACAACTGGACGCTCTCTTTTGCTTGTGCCAGTGAAAAAGCTCGCAATTCGGTGCTCGCTGATTTTCAGGCATTTCCGTTAAATTACTTCTGCAAACACTGACCCAAACAAAAGCCCCGACTGTTGCAGTCGGGGCTTTTGTTTGGGTCAGTGTTTGCGCTAAAACGACTGCACGATGCTGTTGTGCAGGGTGCGCGGCGACCAATAGCCGCTGGCAATGATGCGCCTAATCGTGAACAGCGGGTCGGTCTGG
>DASVTG010000149.1:0-5641 GCA_036387695.1 Hymenobacter sp.
GGGCCCTGAAAACGGCCGGCGCCACCGAAGTTCGCACCATCGAAATGGCCCAGGGACAGAAAAAAAGCCGCCTCGTGGCCTGGACTTTTCTCACCCCCGCGCAGCAGGAAACCTGGCGGCGCACCCGGTGGGCCGCAGCTAGCAAACAAGACTAGTGTTTGGGCCTAGTATATTGCGTATCTTCGTCGTAATCCACTCCGCTGTTTGCTCGTCCTTGCTTGGTTGGCAAAACAGTTACAATGATTTAGCAGCACAACACTATGGGTAGGTCACAAGAGACTTTTGGTAAAAAGGACAACGAAAAGAAGCGCGCCAAGAAGAAAACCGAAAAGGAGGAGCGCAAAGTCGAACGCCAAGCCAACGCCAAATCCGGCGCTGCGCTGGAAGAGATGTTTGCCTACGTGGACGAAAACGGCAACATCACCTCCACCCCGCCGGACCCCACCAAGAAGCGCGTCATCAAGGACGAAGACATCCGCATCAGCGTGGCCAAGCAGGAGGACCGGGAGCCCGAGGACACCCAGCGCACCGGCACCGTCACGTTCTTCAACACCTCGAAAGGCTACGGCTTCATCAAGGACTCGCAGACCCAGGAAAGCATTTTCGTGCACGCCAACGGCCTCAGCGGCATCACCATTGGCGAAAACGACAAGGTGACGTTTGAGGTGGAAATGGGCCCCAAGGGCCCCAACGCCGTGCGCGTGCGCATGGGCGGTGCCACCCCGCCCCCCGCCGCCCCCGCGCCGGCCGCTGAATAAACCCGCTTGCCATAAAAAAACGGCTGACGCTCCTGGAGCGTCAGCCGTTTTCGTTTGTAGCCACTTGCTAAAAGAGGCCTTCCGGGGAAGTAGAGCGGTTTAGAGGTCGTTGTAATGTAGCGCGAACTTTGTAGTTCGCGTCCCCGAACGACTGTAACTGCTCGGGGACGCGAACTACAAAGTTCGCGCTACTGCTGACTCCCAAACGGCGCTAAGCGTTGCCGTCCATGGCCGCCAGGCTTTCTTCGGCCGCCGAGGCATCGGGCGTGGTGGGCGCCTCCGAGGCGGTGGTTTTGTTCCGGCGCTTGTTCCAGTAGTTCAGGCCCAGGGCCACCAGGGCGGCCCCGCCCGCTACTTTCTGAACGGTGCTTAGCCCACCAAAGCCGGTGCCCAGCTTTTTGAGGGATTTAGCGGTGCCACTGAATAGTGACTTTTTTTTGCCGGTTTTGTTCTTTTTGTTCTTTTTCATGGCGAATTCTTGAGGTGAAGGAGGGGTTGCCGGGCGTTATGCCTCGTGTTTGGCTTTTGGAAATTTTCGGGTTTTACGGGGCGGGCTTGGTTTCGGCCCGGCTTCCGGCTCAACGGGAGCGGCTGGTTGTGCGCTGGCCAGCTGCGGGGCGTCGGAGGTGGGGCTGGCCGCTGCCTGGTCGGAGTCAAGGTTCTGCTTGGCCAGGTAGGTGAGGCCGGCCGCGAGCAACGCCAAGCCGCCCACAATCTTTTGCCCGGTGCTGAGCTTGTGGATTTCCTTGGTCACCTTCCGAAATTTTCGGACCGAAACCGCGGCGACGTCGAGGATGTCGTCCGCTACGTCGTCTTTTTTCGAGTGCTTCTTTTTGCCTTTGCCCATAGCTGTAGCCAAAAAATACGCGGTTGAGAGGAAATCAAACGAAAGCAAGCCGGATAGGGCATTGCCGGGAGCGTCGCCGCGTCGATGCGTTGGGTTATTCGCAACGGATGCCCGGAAGGTTTCCGCTTTCTCCGCGTTGCTGGTGGCTGGTTTCATCGTTACAAGGGCTATTGGCTTGGTGGCGGGAGCCGGCGGCGTGCAGCAGCGCCTGCCAAGCCGGGCAGGCGCTTCCCTTCAAAACCACTGTTTCACAGCAGCAATACGTCGATGCGGTGGGCGTGCACCTGCTGCAACGTATCGGACCAGGCAAAGACCGTAAAAAAGCCGTCTTGCGAAGCCACCAGCGCCAGGCAGTCGTGTTGGTCGTGCACAAACTGGGCCGCGGCCAGGTGGCGCGTGCCGCCGTTTTGGGCCGGGTGCAGGTGCAGGGCTTCAATTCCGACCACGGGCTCGGTGAGCACCATTTTGTCGACGGGCGTGCTGGTTTTGGCCCGGGCCACCTTCGCCCCAAACGCCAGCAGGTGGTACTGCTGCGTAATCACCGTGGCGCCGTCCACGGCGGTGAAGCCGCCCACAATGCCGATGCTGCGGTGCAGCTTGCCTTGCCACTTGCGCCGCGACTGCCCCTGTTTCTGGAGGGCTCCGCTGGCGGCGTAGGCCGGGGCCACGGGGTAGGACATGGGCTGCACAATGGACGCCTGCCACTGGCTGGAGCCGGGCGGCACCACCAGCACCAAGCCCCCGCGGCCGTGGGCGCGCATGGCCGCGGCCAGGTCCAGCAGGCGGTTGTCGGTTTCGCCAGTGCCCGAGGACGGCAGGCTGCGGCCCGGCAAAAACTCCTTCAGGGCCTGGCAGCCGCTCAGGTCCGCGCTGCCTTCGTCAATTTGCTGGAGTTGGTCGCCGCGCAGCACGGCCACGTTCACGAATTTGCCGAAGCCGTCGGCGCGGCGGTGCTTCACCACCAGCAGGCCCGGCTCCACCACTTCCAGCACGAAGGTGAGCGGCGCGGTGGTGGTGGCCGTGCCCCACACGTAAAGGCCGTCCTCGTCGTGCCACACGCCGAGGTGAATGCCCGGCTGCTCCACGGCGGGCGCTAGTTTCAGCAAATTGTAGGGCGTGAGGCGCCGCCGCTTGCCCAGCACCAGGGGCTGGCGCACCCGCTCGGGCGGCAGCAGCGCCAGCGAAATGCGGGGCGAATGGCCTTCTTCCCGGCGCAGGCTGGCCCAAAAAGCCACATCAATTACCGCTTCCACCAAATGGGCTTCCGGCGGAGCTGCCAGCCGGGCCACGTCCGAGGCGTGGGCGGCTGCCCGGTGCCGCGCAAAATGGGCCGCAACCACCGGCGCGGCCATGCGGGCAGTCAAGTAAGAAGGTTCGGAGAGCATAACCGTGAATACGCGTTTTACGGGCACGAATCTACTGAGCATGGCAAAGTAGCTCGCCACTCGGCCACGAGCTACCTGCCGCCGAGTTGCACGTTGACAAGGTTTGATTAAACCGAGCAAAGCCTCCCGTTGCCAGGCGGCTTCGCAATGCGAGCGCCAGCCGACGGTAACGCGCCGCTTTGTGAAATAAACCCAGCCGCGTAAGTTATCTTGAAACAGGCTGCTCGTATCGGGCAGCCTGTTTTTTGTGAACCAATGTAGAGACGCAACACTTCGCGTCTCCGCATTGAACGAGTAGGCTAGCCGAAAACACATTGCGCAGCTACGGAGACGCGAAGTGTTGCGTCTCTACACGCGGTCAAAATTGGCGCGCTTGTTCAGGGCGGCCAGGCGCACGGTTTCGGCCACGCGGCGGGCGCGGGTTGCGGGTTGCTTGGCGCCTAGTACCCAGGTCAGTATCATTTTGCGGGCCGTTGGGGAGAAGGCGGCGAAGTTGCGCCCGGCGGTGGCATCAGCCGCTAGGGCGGCGGCCAAGTCGTCGGGCACGGTGCCGGCTTCGGCGGCGTCGAGGCTTTCCCAGGCGCCGTTTTGCTTGGCGCGGGCAATGGCGGCCAGGCCCGCGGGCATGAGCAGGCCGGCGGCTTCGAGGCGCGTTAGCCGCTCCTTGTTCACCTTGCTCCAGCCGCTTTTGGGCTTGCGCGGCGTGAAGAGCAGCTGCGTCCGCTCGGCGTCGAGCTTGCGCGGGTGCGAGTCTATCCAGCCGAAGCAGAGGGCCTCTTCCACCGCCTCGGGGTAGGTCACGCTGGGGTGGCCCGTTTCCTTTTTGAAGTACACCAGCCACACGCCGGGGGCGCTGGCGTGGTGGTCGGCCAGCCACTGCCGCCACTCGGCGCGGCTGGCGGGCTGGGCTTGGGCGTGGGCATCGGTGCGGGGCATGGCGCAAGGTAAAAACACCCCTGCGATTTGTAAACGCGTAAATGGTTTAGTTTTACACGCAAGCCCTTGCGTACGCCAGCGCAAGAACTGACAATGAGTCCCGAAATCATTCGAATAGCACTTCGGGTGGAATCAGGACAGCCCTAAAATTGTATTGCCCAGGCAATTGAGTCCGTGCCACCATTAACCCGCGTTATATGCCCCTGAGAGAACAACTTGAACGAGAAGGCAACTGGCTTTTCCAGAAAAGAAGCTGGCTGCCCGTGTTATTGTATCCCTTCGCTTTCGCAATCATTTACTTTCACCCCGACCGAACGCACGTTTCCCTCACTCATTCCGCGTGGGGGCTGTTTTGCCTGCTGGTGTCGCTTGTGGGCCTGGCCGTGCGGGCGCTCACCATCGGCTACACGCCCCAGGGCACTTCCGGCCGCAACACCGGCCAGCAGGTGGCCGACACCCTCAACGAAACGGGCATTTACTCCGTGGTCCGGCACCCTTTGTACCTGGGCAACTTCCTCATGTGGCTGGGCTTGTTCCTGTTCATCGGCGTGTGGTGGTTTGTGTTGATTTGCAGCCTGGCCTACTGGCTGTACTACGAGCGCATCATGTACGCTGAGGAAGAGTTTTTGCGGCGCAAGTACTCGGCCCGCTACGAGGACTGGGCCAGCCGCACGCCGGCTTTCGTGCCCCGCTTTTCCTGCTGGATGCCTTCCCGCTTGTCCTTCGCTTTCAAGAACGTGCTGAAACGCGAATACAACGGCCTTTTCGCCACCGTGCTTTCGTTTACCCTGCTCAACGCCCTCAGCCACTTCCTCGTGAAAGGGCGCTTTGAAATAGATACCCTGTGGGAAATTTCGTTTTCCGTGGGCGCCTTTGCTTTCGTTGTGCTGCGGACGCTGAAAAAGAACACCACGGTGCTGGACGTGAGCGGCCGCTGACGGCGCCACACGGCGCGGAGCAAGAGGCCACCACCAGGTCGAACTGGTTGGTTATGTGGCGCTAGCCCACCAATGACAACCCGCTCGCCCGCATTACGGCTTGCTTTCTGCCAGCCCGCGGGCTATCATCTGGAAAAGCGGGGTATCGGGCTTCACCACTTTCTTGGGTTGCGCCTGAGCCGTCAGGAAGTGCGGCCGGGCCACGTTGGGGCGCTTGAGCTGCATGTTGAGGATGGCCACGTACAGGTGCAGCAGCCCCTGCGCGGTGGGCTCGGCGGGGGCTTTGGGCAGCTGGCTGCTGAAAAAAGCTTCCGCCTCGCTCCACTGGTTTTGCGCCTGGTAAACGTCCTGACCGAATACCTCACGCAAGCCGCGCCGCCAACGTGGGTTTTCTTTGCGGCGGTGGGCAACCCGATTGACGTATATGGCTTTGCGCAGTTGGGCCAGCGGCAGGACGGCTGCAATTTTAACTCCGTTACCCAGCAACCCCTGTCCGACTGGCCGGCCCATTGGTTCATGATTGCCAACGAAGGCGGCGACCCCATTATCGTGGATTTGCAGGCGGCGGACGGCAGCGTCGTCCGGTTTGAGCACGGCGCGGGCAGCTGGGAATACGGGGCCGCGGTGGCGGCTTCCATTGGCTAGTTTTTGCTGTGTGCCACGGCGGTTCAACACGCCCTGCGGCACCTGGGCGGCGACAAGCCCACCCGCGACGACGAACACGGATTCCGGCTGATGCCGGCCGCGGCGGTGTGGCTGTTTCCCCGCCTGCGCGGG
>DASVTG010000150.1:0-6745 GCA_036387695.1 Hymenobacter sp.
TCCAGCCCCGAACAGATTCTCTCAAACCTGCAAGCCGCCGAGCTGCCGCCGCTGTCAGCGGAGCAACTACAGGCCGTGCGAGACGTGTACGACCGGAAGATTAAACCGCTGGTGCATTACACGTGGTAGATTTTGAGGCAGACGCTAGGGTGTCGGCTGTTTTGGTGTTGACTCAAATCACGCCAGGGAGTTTGTGTGTTATCTACTTTTGATTGGCCCACCAAACGGGGAAGCTTACACGGTTTCAAAAGCCATTATAGCTTGATTCAGAAGCTCCGAATCAGTGACACCAGTGATGTTGCATAATAAAGTAAATAGCGCGTCGGCAGAAGTAGGAGGACTGCGAAGGTTTAAGAGCGGCAGAAATTTTCGAATACCCAGTGAGAAGGAAAAAGCTACTGGAAAAGTCGTTACACCATTAGCAGCCAATTCTTCTGGATTGAGCACAAGGGTAAAGCCAGATGCGCACGCCCCCACGCGCAAAGGTTGGTAGCTCACTATCTCTAAGCTTGCAGCCCAAGCAAATGCGCTATTACCCTGCTTAACCATCAAATTACGATAGTGCACTTTCTCTAGTACGTCCTGTACAACGTTGGCAGTTGGCTGCAGCACTTGTAATCCCGTCGGGAGTTGGTCCAAAGAGAAAATATTTGCTAATCGGGGGTAGGAATTGTTAGCCATGGGTGATTGCTTCAGAAACTGAGATACAGAAAATAGCCTATCGCTGCTAACTGTAGCGAATTATCATTAGAAAAAAATAATGCCTAATGCTAGTGTTATTGATGATAAGAGTGCGAGGACATGAGAGATAATTAATATTAACCACAGTGTATTATTGAATATTTTTGTGCGCGGTACACGTCGAGTAATTAGTAAAAAAACAGCTATCTGTATCATTAATTGTATCCCTAATCCAAGTGACATAGCAAATGTGCCATATTGGTCGAAACCGCTCTCGCCTCTTGCAAACCAGTAGTAATTTAAATCTGCAAGAATTGCAGGTAGCACTTCACCAAAAACCAACAAGCCTATAGCTATTAATGCAAATAAAAGCCAGGTTAACTTATGTTCGCTTGATTCTTTGGAGTCTAAGAAGGATTTAATTGGCACGATTGCTCCGCAATAAGTAAGTTTTTGACTTGCCCTAAAAAATTCGATAAAACAAAATCTCGGTCAACGTTTCGTAGCGCGGGGGGAGCGGGTGGGGGGAAATAATATCCTCGCCGAGCTAAATATAATGCAAAACGCTTTTGCAATGCAGGAACTTCTGGGTAATAACCAAACTCATACCCTGCCGTAACCCGACGATTAAGGTCCGCCATGTTAGGGACCCAATCATAAGTATTATTCGATGCTAAGCTGTTGGCTTCCCCGTTTGACAAGCCAGTCAAAACCAGAGTTAACATTCTCGCTACTCTTTGTAAATAGCCACCAAGGCCTCCCCCCCTTCGGCGCGGCTGGCGCGGTACATGCCTTCGGAATTGAACGGCAGCGTTACGTTGCCGGCGGCGTCCACGGCAATGAGGCCGCCTTCGCCGCCGGCCGGGGCCAGTTTGTCGTGCACCACCACGCGGCAGGCCTCCTGCAAAGACAAGCCCTTGTACTCCATCAAACAGGCGATGTCGTAGGCCGCCACGGCCCGAATAAAATACTCGCCGTGCCCGGTGCAGCTGATGGCGCAGCGCGCATCGGCCCAGGTGCCGGCCCCGATGAGGGGCGTGTCGCCGATGCGGGCGTAGCGCTTGTTGGTCATGCCGCCGGTGCTGGTGGCGGCGGCGAGGTGGCCATACTGGTCGCAGGCCACGGCTCCCACGGTGCCCTTCTTCCAGTTCGGGTCGGGCAGTTCCTCAAACGTGTTGGGTTCGTCGAGCGGCGGGGTGACGGGCACCGGCGCGGGGCGGGCCTGGCTGTGGTCGAGGCGCATGCGCCCTTCCAGCAGCGCCTCCTGAAGTTGGTTGTAGCGGTGCTGGGTAAAAAAATACTCGGGCGGCTGCAGCGGCAGGCCGTGCTCGCGGGCCAGCTCGTCGGCGCCGGGGTAGGCCAGCAGCACGTGGTCGGTGCGCTCCATCACCAGGCGGGCCGCCCGGATGGGGTTCTGCACTTGGCGCACGCCGGCCACGGCCCCGGCCAGGCGGGTGTGCCCGGCCATGAGGGCGGCGTCCATTTCGTGGTGGCCTTCGTGGGTGAACACCGCCCCACGCCCCGCGTTGAACAAGGGGCAGTCTTCGAGGTGGCGCACGGCGGCTTCCACGGCATCGAGGGCAGCGCCTCCCTGCTGCAGGATGCCGTGGCCAGTGGCCAGGGCCGCCGCCAGGGCCGTACGGTATTCGCGTTCAGAATCGGGGGTGAGCGAGGCGCGGGCAATGGTGCCGGCTCCGCCGTGAATGGCGAGGGCAAACATGGAGAAATAAATAGGGAGAAATAGGTCGTCAAAGGTAGGCGGCGGGAACGGCCAGAGGCCCGCTAGTGTTTTTTTTCGTAGGTTTGATGTTCAAGTTTTTTACTACCAAAACACCCCATTTTTATGGCATACGACGTAACCGGCCGGCTGCACGAAATATTTGACGAACAGCAGGTAAGCGAGAAATTTCGCAAGCGCGAGTTCGTGCTGGAAGTCCAGGACGGCCAGTATCCCGAGCACATTAAGTTTCAGATGGTTCAAGACAAAACCAGCCTCATCGACCCCTACAAAATGGGCGACGAGGTGAAGGTGACCTTCAACCTGCGCGGCCGTGGCTTCAACAAAAACGGCCAGATGATTTACTTCACCAACCTGGAAGCGTGGAAGATTGAGGCAGCTGCTGCGGGTGGTGGCAACGCCGGCAACAGCTACGGCGGTGGCCAGCAAGCCGCTCCGCGCCCCGCTGCCCAAAACCAAAACCCCACGCTGCGCGCCCAGCCCTCGGCGGCGCCCATTGCCAGCGACGACGACAACGACCTGCCCTTCTAAGGCAGCCTTCGCGGCAACTGCGACGCAGTTGCCGGTGAATTGCAGCAAATGCCGCTTCCGATTACTCGGAAGCGGCATTTTTTGTGGCCGCATTTCGTATACGCTCGCATGGACTTACAGGAGCTAATTGCCCGCGGCGAAGGCGAGGAGTTAGAATTCAAACAGAAAACCACTCACCCGCACCGGATATCGCGCACCTTGGCGTCGTTGGCCAACACCCGGGGCGGCCAGGTGCTGGTGGGCGTCGATGACGGAGGACGAATACTGGGGGTGCGCGACGCGCAGGAAGAAGTATTTGTGCTGCTTGAAGCGGCCACGCACTACGTCGACCCGCCCTTGACCGCGCTGCGCTTTCGCGAAATCGAAGCCGACGGCCGCACGGTTCTCATCGTTACCGTTCCCGAGAGCACCAACAAGCCGCACCGCGCTCAGGTGGCCCCCGACGATTGGCGTGGCTACGTGCGGGTGCGCGATTCCAGCGTGCAAACCAGCGGGCTCACCGAGCGGCTGCTGGAACGCCAGCAGCCCGAAGCCCGCTTTGAAAACCTGCCCTTAAACAAGCAGGAGCTAGCTGTCATTGACTACCTCAAAAGCCATCCGCGCATCACGCTGGCGCAGTTTATGAAACTCGTCAACTTTGGCAAGCGCCGGGCATTCCAAACTTTGATAAAGCTGGTGATACACGGCTACATCCGCCATCACGACAAGGAAAAAGAGCCCTACTACACGCTCTGAACCTGTCTGAACCACGGATTCCTGCGGATTTGGCAGATTTCACGGATTTTGTGGATGACTACTCTGACAACGAAAAGGCCACCCAAATGGGTGGCCTTTTGCGTTTCTTTATTCAAGAACTCGAATTCAGGTTACGTTCGAGAATCATCTACAAAATCCGTGAAATCCGCCAAATCCGCATGAATCCGTGGTTCAGATTTATTCCTGTTTGCGGGCGCGGGCAACTTTCTTCTCCTCCTTTTCGGCTTTTTTCTCTTTCGTGGTTTTCACGGGCTCTTTCTTTTTCTCTTTGCGGGCGTCTTGTGCTTTGGCCATGATTGAAAAGAAGTTTGGGGTTAAATAGTCTCTGGGATGCTGATTCCAACGTGCGGCCCGGCCGGCGAGTTGTGCGGGCGAAGGTAGGAATTTCGGGAAAATTACCTACAGAATGGGCAAATACCGCTCCCGGATGAGGTTGAGGTGGTGAAGTTCGTGGCCGGGCACGATGAAGAGCAGCGCCCGCACCGAGGTGGGGCCGCCATTGGCGGAGCCGCGGCGGTCGAGCTGCTCCTCGGTAAAGCTGTCGAACAGCGCTTGGCTGGCGGCCCGGGTGGCGTCGTACTCGGCCAGCAGGCTGGCGACGGGGCGGGCGTTGGCGCCGCTCTGGGCCACGTAGTCGTCCTGGTCGAAGCCGGGCAGGTCCTGGCTGTCGCCGCGGGCGAAGCGCATGGCGCGGTAGGCGAAGATGCGCTCGGTATCAATCTGATGCTGAAGCATCTCCTTCAGGGTCCATTTGCCTTCGGCGTAGGATTTCTCGGCTTGCGCTTCGCTTAAGTGGTCGAAAATGGTGTGAAACTCCGGCCCAATGGCCCGCAGCACCTCCCGCGGGTCGGCGCCCTCGGGCACCTGGTTGATGTAGCTCGCAGCGTAAGGCAAAAAGTCTCCTTCCGAAGGGCGGGTGGTGGGCATGTGCGATGTTGCTAAGGTGGAGGTGAGGTGAGAAGCGGGCTGGGCAGTTGCTTCCGGGTCAGCAGGCAACACCAGCGGCTCGCTGGCAGCATCGGCAACAGGTTCCGCAGCGGAGGAAACAATTTCCGGCGTGAAATGCGCGTCCATTTGCACCCGCACCACCGGGATGGGAGGCGGCAAGGCCGCTGCGCTCCCCTCCTGCCCAAACGCCCATATTAAGAAATCGGGCATCACGCGGCCCCAGGTGTCGGGATGATGGCGGCCGCCTTCCACTTGCACGTAGCGCATGGCTTCCTGCGCGTTGAGGCCGGATTTTATCAGCTCATCAATCATGTCCAGGCAGTCCTCAATAGAGTCAATGACGCCGTTTTCGTTGCGGTCGTTGTGCTCGTCGAGCGTGCCGGTTTGCAGCCAAAACCGGTGGCTGGGGTGCAGCTGCCCGGCGCGCACCAGGCCGTGCATGATGCGGTCGGCGGGCGTGTAGCCGGCGCCCACCGCGCGGTGCCGCCACCAGAACGAGCCGGAAAACACCCCCGCCCGCGCAAAAACCTCCGGGTGGTGCCAAACCAAATCAAACGCCGTGAGGCCCCCCAACGAGAACCCGGCCACCACCGCGGCGGCGGGGTCCGGCGAAGCCTGGTAATTGGCTTGGGCAAAAGGCAATAGCTCCTTCAGCACAAAGCCGGTGTACGCGCCGGCCAGACTGCCGCGGCCGTTGAAATCGGCGAGGGCGGCGGTGCCGTATTCCTGCACGCGCCGCTCGTTGGCGTGAATGGCCACCACCACAAAGGGCTGCACCAGGTCCTGGGCGTACAGTTCGTCGAGCGTGGCTTGAAAATTCAGGCGCTCGAGGTCCTGGCCGTCGTTCAGGTACAGCACGGGGTACGGCGCGGCCGCCTCGGCGCCCGCGGGCGGCAGCAGGATGCTGAGTTCCACTTCCCGTTCCAGCAGGCTGGATGCCAGTACTTCGCGATGAAGCCGGGTTCCGGCAGGAGAAGTTGTGAGGCTGAAAGTATCGGGAAGCATAAAACAAAGTAACGCAGCCCGCCCGATTCCGGTCCAATTACTGGATTAAAAATAGGGCGAATGGGGCGAGGGCATTATTTTTTTACTAGTTTGCCGTACTGCTTATCTACATTCTTTCGCTCCATCCTCTTTCGCTCCCGCTGTGCACGAACAACACCGCCGCTTTTACTCGCACCACCTCGGCCAGGACATCGACATGCTGGTATTCGGCACCTGGGGCTATCCCGTGGTCATTTTTCCCACCTCGGGCGGCCACGACAACGAAGCCCGCGACTTCAAGCTCATCGAAGCCGCCCGCCCGCTGGTGGAAGCCGGCCGCGTGAAGCTGTTCTGCATCGACAGCATCGACCGGTTCTCGTGGTACGCCAAGCACTTGGAGCCGCGCATTCGGGTGCAAAACCACGTTTTCTACGACCAGTTTTTGAGCGACGAGTTGGTGCCCATGCTGCAGCGCGAGTGCAACGTGGACAAGATTGGCGTGGCGGGCTGTAGCTTCGGCGGCTACCACGCCCTCAATTTTGCCTTCCGTCACCCCGACCAAGTGGCCCACCTTTTCACCATGGGCGCGGCCTTCGACATCCGCCAGTTTGTGGACGGCTACCACGACGACAACGTGTATTACAACAACCCGCCCGAGTACCTGCCCGGCGCGCAAAGCGAGCATTTCCAGTGGATGAACATCATCCTGGGCACGGCCGAGCACGTCTTCTGCCGGCACTCCACCTTCGAGATGGCCCGCATTCTCAGCGAGAAGGAAATTCGATACACGCTCGACGTGAAGCCTTTTGGCGACCACGACTGGCCCGTGTGGCGCGAAATGTTCCCGCAGTACCTCAGCACCATCGGCTAAGCCCGACGTACCTTTTACCACACCACCCCTACTCTCTCACCGCGCTTCAGCGCGACCCATTCACCCCAAGCCATGAAAAAAATCGGCATCCTCTTCGGTCAGGAAAACACTTTCCCGCAAGCCTTTATCGACCGCGTCAATCAGAAAGCCCCGGCCGACATTCACGCCGAGTTCGTGAAAATTGACCAGGTGGAGCAGCACGTGGCGCCCGATTACGCCGTCATCATCGACCGCAT
>DASVTG010000151.1:0-1901 GCA_036387695.1 Hymenobacter sp.
GCTCGGTGGCAATCCTTGCGCGGTGATACTCGACGCCGACGACCTGACGCCCGAAACCATGCAGCGTTTGGCCCACGAGTTCAACCAATCGGAAACGGCCTTTGTGCGGCGCTCAGCGGTGGCGGAGTTTGGCGTGCGCTATTTCACGCCCGCCGAAGAAATTCCCTTGGCCGGCCATCCCACCATCGCCACGGTGGCGGCCCTGGTGCACACGGGCCGGCTGCCGCTCACCGGTGCCCGCACTATTCTGCAACTAGAGCTGCTGGAAGGTCCCATCCGCGTGGATGTGCTGGCGCCCAGCGCCGAGCAGCCGCTGCAAGTAGTGATGACCCAGCGCCGGCCGGTATTCGGCGCCACACACGACCCAGCCGTGGTGCTCCCTCTGTTTGGGCTAACTCCCGATGATGTGCTGCCGGGCGCCGTTGTTCAAACCGTCAGCACCGGCACGCCCCAGCTCATGATCCTGCTTCGCAACCACGCAGCCCTGCGGCGCGCCCACGTGGCCGATGCCGCCGGCCTGGGCGGCTACCGCGCCAGCAGCGACTTTTTCAGTCCGCATCTGTTTTGTCTGGGCGGCGCTACGGCGGCAGGCCACACCTTTGCCCGCCACTTCGGCACCCCACCCGATACGGCCGAAGATCCCGTTACGGGCTCCGCCACGGGCGGCATGGCGGCTTACCTCTGGCACTACGGCTACCTGGCTCAGCCCGAGTTCATTGCCGAGCAAGGACACTGGATGGGCCGCCCCGGCACGGTGCAGGTAAGCATTACCGGTCCGCGGGAAAACATTGAGGCTGTGCAGATTGGCGGGCCAGCAGTGGTCGTAGTGGAAGGGGTGCTGAAAGGAACCTAGGTTGTCGAAGGCTGGGTGGTCATTCCGAGCTTAGCGAGGAATCTGAGTGCCCATTCCGCGCCGTTTCCCCAGATTTCTCGCTAAGCTCGGAATGATAACTTAGCCTTGGTTGGACACGTGCTTACCACTGTTTAGCAGAACAGCCTACTCCGCATGAGCTTCTCCTTAAGTAGTCAGGCAACTTCGACCGTGGGAATGCTGTTATCAACGACTGCCCTTCTTTTCAGCCTCTAAACCTAGCTTTCCCTTGCCTGAACTTCCCGAAGTCGAAACGTATCGCCGCTTTCTCGATGAACTTGTTCTGCACCAACCTATTATGGCTGTAGAAGTGCGCGATGCCCACGTGCTGGCGGTGGATGAAGACCTGCTGCGCCAGCGCCTGGTCGGCCAGCACGTAACCGCCACTCGTCGCGTAGGCAAAAACTGCTTCCTGGAGCTGGCTGATGGCACTGCCCTGGCCCTGCACTTCGGCATGACCGGCGACGTGGGCGCCTACCGCGACGATGCGGACGCCCCGCGCTTCACCCGCGTAGCCCTGCACCTCGCCGACGGCCTGCGCATCGCCTTTATCGACCCGCGCAAGTTTGGCCGCATTCGCTTGGCCGAAAGTGTGGAGCACTACCAGAAAGCCAAAAAGCTAGGTCCCGACGCTCTCGACGTCACAACGGCTCATCTTCAGCAGGTGCTGGGCGCCAAAAAACAGCTCATCAAGCCTTTGCTGCTCGACCAGGGCATCACCGCTGGCCTCGGCAACTGGATTGTGGATGAAGTACTATTCCAGGCCAACATCCACCCCGAGCGCCGCGCTAACACGCTCACCGACCAGGAGTTTGAGGACTTGCGCGCCGCTATTCAGCTGGTGCTCACCACGGCTATCCGCCACGAAGCCACGTACCGGCATTTTCCGGCTTCCTTCCTCATTCACGCCCGCGAGTGGGACACGTCCGCCACGCCCGGCACCGATCAGCACAAGCACTGCCCCCGCCACCCAAAGGTGGAGATTGAGAAGAAGTACGTCGGAGGACGGGCCACTTATTTCTGCCCGGTT
>DASVTG010000152.1:0-3409 GCA_036387695.1 Hymenobacter sp.
GGTTCTCGCTGGCCAGGCGCAGAGCCTCCGCTTTAAAAGCCTCGTCGTATTTACGCCGTTTGTTGGGCGACGCCCCGCTGGTTTTGGTTGCCATAACAGAAGAAATATACGTCCTTCTTCTGTCCGCCTTCTCTAGACCACCTCATTTTCTGTATGATGAAACCCGTCTTCCGCTTTCTGCCGCTGGCTGCGCTTTTGGCTTTGCCCGCCGCGGTGCGTGCCCAAAACGACTTGAGCAACTTTTCCGCCACCGGCCGCGGGGGCGTCGTCAACACGTTTGCTCAGGGCTACCAGGCCATCGGCGTCAACCCGGCCAACCTGGGGCGCGAAGGCGAGCCCGTGGTGACGTTTACCGTTGGCGAATTTGGCGCCGGGGCGGCTTCGCAGTCGCTGAGTAAGTCCTTGTTTAAACGCATGCTGACCGATTTTGAGCAGCCCATCAGTCCGGCGCAGCGCACCGAATTGGTGCAGGGCTTGTCGGGTGACAACGTGCTGAACTTCAATTTGGACGCCACCACGCTCGGCTTTGCCGTGGCGCTGCCCAACGGCCTGGGTGGGCTGGCTTTCAGCAACCGGCTGCGCTCGGGGGCCCACCTGGCCCTGAACCCCAATGCGGCCGACATCGTGGTGAACGGGCAAAATGCGGCGGTGGTGAGGCAGTATTACCCCGTGCCCAACACGTCGGGCCAGCCCACGCCCACCAACCCCAACGCGCCCCTGATTTCGACGGTGTTGGACGGTACGTCCCTTCAACTCACCGCCACCAGCGAGTACAACGTGTCCTACGGCTTGCGCGTGCTCGACCACCCCGGCCTAAAGGCTTCCATCGGCGTGGGCTACCGCTACATTCAGGGCCTCGGCATTGCCGACGTGCGCGCCGAAGACGGCCAGCTATACGCTTTCTCAGCCTTGGCGCCGGTGTTCGACGTGAACTACGGCGACCTGGTCAACAACCCTAACTTCAACAGCATTGAAGGCTCGGGCTTGTTCAATTCGGTGGGCAAAGGGCACGGCTTTGATTTTGGGCTGGCGCTGGAAGTGGGCAAAATAGTGCGTTTGGGCGCCTCCGTGACGGACATCGGCAATATGAGCTGGACCGGCAACGTGGTGACGGCCGACGACCAGCGCCTGCAGCAAACGTCCTCGCAAGGCGCGGATAGCTACAACGTCATCGACGAAATTGCCAAACAATTCAACACCACCGGCGAGTCGCTGTTCGACTACCAGGCCACGAAAAAGCGCAAGGCCACGCTGCCCGGCAAGGTGCGCCTGGGCGGTGGCGTGCGGGTCAGTAGCCTATTCGAAGCCGGCCTCGACGTGACCCTGCCGCTCAACAAAGTGGCCGGCAACCTGACGTCGCCTTTCGTGGGCCTGGGGGTCGATTTCAAGCCCCTGAGCTGGGTTCGGCTGAGCAGCGGCCTGAGCGGCGGCGCGGGCTACGGCACCAACCTGCCGCTGGGCATCACGCTGGTGTCGTCCGTGTGGGAGGCCGGCATCAGCTCGCGCGACGTGCTGGGGTATTTCAGCGACAAAGCCCCGCATTATTCCGTAGCGCTGGGCTTCCTGCGGTTCAAGATTGGCGGAAAGAGCTAGGCGCTTCGCTCAAAGCAGATTTAAGAATAAGTAGGTATTGTCATCCTGAGCGCAGCGAAGGACCTTCTCACCGCTGATTGTGCACTCAATTGGTGCAGGCGTGAGAAGGTCCTTCGCTGCGCTCAGGATGACAATACCTCGTTAAACAAAGCCCGCTACGGCAATACCACGAAGGCGGGTAGGCCCAGCTTGCTGCGTCGGCCGCCCAGCTTCAGGCCTTCGTCTACGTACTTGCAATCCTTGCCCAGGGCGTTGGGCGCTTGGATGACGCCGAGGTTGGGGTTGTCTTCGCGGGCCACGTAGATGCGGCCGTCGGGGCCGAGCTGCAGGGCGCCGATTTTGCGGTTGGCCGACTTGCCCACTTGCAGCGCCTTCTTGGTTTTGAGGTCGAACTGCCAGATTTGAGTTTCGCCGCCGCCCACGCCGTTGCAGGTGCCGTAGAGCTTGCTGCCATCGGGCGAAAATTCCACGCCGTACGCTTCCGCGTAGCCCGAAAAGCCGCGCGCGTTGCTCACCTTGCCGGTGGTGCGGTCAAAGTCGTACACCTCGAACTTGTTGGTTTCGCGCCACAGGGCGGCGGCCAGCGTGCGGCCGTCGGGCGAGAACTTGAGCGCGCCGATGGCGTTGCGGCCGGGGCCGGCGTTCATGCTGCCCACGTTGCTCATCAGCGGTTTAGCGCTCACGCCGTCGGCCGTGACGAGGTAGGAGACGAAGGCGTTGGAGTTCCAGCGGTGGGCCACTATCCAGGTGTCGCGGCCGTTGGCGTGGCGCACGGCGGCCAGCTTTTCGGCCACGGGTTGGATGAGCAGCAGGTTCACGCGGGGCAAGTCGCCGAGGCCGTTGTCGCGGGTCATGTCCACGATGGAGTAGCGCAGGCCGTTGGCCGTGCCCTGGGGCGCCACCGTGAAAACGTAGAAGATGTTGCCCGAGCCGGGGTCGGGCACGATGAGGGCCGACTGCGTGCTGCTGCCGCTGCCCATCAGGTGCACGCCGTTGGGCATGGGGCGGTGCTGGCGGTTCCACACGGTTTCGCCGTTGGTGTAGAAGAGCAATTCGCCCTTGCCGGTGGTGGCCACGGCGCAGCCTTCGTAGGTGCTCATTTTGCCGTCGTTCAGGGGCTTGGGCACGTTGCCGTCGGCGAAAGTCAGGCCGGCCTGCTGGCCGAAATACCAAATGTCGGTGGGGCGTTGGGCGCTGACCGCCAGCGAAAGCAGCGGCAGCAGCAAGGCCAGGAAAATGCGTTTCATAGACAAAAATGCGGGTAAGGGAAGAACAAACGAAAAAACCGCGCCAACTGGTGTTTCAGCGGCGCTCAACAGGGGAGGGGCGCCACACGGGCCGGGCCAACAGCAGCCCCAGCACGCCCAGCAGCCCCAGCGGCGGCAAAAAGTACACGACGTGCAGGGCCACCGGATTGCCCAACGCAAGCGCAAACCCGTTCAGCGGGAGCAGCAGCGGCAACAGCAGGGCCCACAGCAGCCACTGCAACCGTTGCGGCAACCCGCGCCCAAAAACCAGCAGCGGTAGTAGCAAGATGGCGTCGTAATACAAGTGGTAGGTAGTCAAGAGCGTAAGGATGCTCAACACTAGAAACAGGTACCAATCGGCCAGCAGCCGGCCCTGGCGCCGCAGCCATCGGAGCCAGCCGCCAGCCGCCAGCCACAGCGCCGCGTGCAGCACGAAGTGCCAGGGGCTGCTGCCGGGGCGTAGCCATTCCAGCACATTGCCCAGTTCCAGGCGCAAGGTCATGCCTTGGGTGAGGGGGTAGTCGGGGTCGGTGGGGGCAAAGGATTGGGCGCGTACCTGGGCAAGCAGG
>DASVTG010000153.1:0-11396 GCA_036387695.1 Hymenobacter sp.
CTTGCGCAACTAAAAAGTTGGTAACACAGCGAAGCAGTAGAGATGCTTCGGCTGCGCGGACGCCAGATGAGCAGGACGGTGCGTTTTTTCATTAAAGGAATTACGAGTTGACTACAGCTGTCTTTTTGGTGAAAAAGGCCGCCAACGTGGCTGGAACGCCTTCTTCCAGCAATTGAACAAGGTATTGCGTCACTTTATCCGCAAAGCCGGGCAGGCGCGTGAGGTCGTGCCCCCAGAGAGCGGTGTTGCGCAGGACCGTGCTGGCCAGTTCCTCGGGCGGGAGGCGGGCCCACAGGTCCGCAAAGTAACCCGCGCGGTCGTCTGAAACGGTGTAGGGAGCCCCGTTGGCTTCGCCTAGCCCCACCCCGGGCGCCGAAGACGTGTTGCGCATGAACAGCAAATACGCCGCAAAGCCCAGCGCCACGTAGTGCGGCACGGCCTGGTGCTGCTGGCAGTAGTGCAACAGGGTGGGCACGTTGCGCATCTGCATTTTGGCGGTGCCCTGCACGGCAATAGACAGCCAACGGTGCTCCAGGTAGGGGTTCCGGAACCGGTCGAGCACCTGCATGCCGAAGCGCTGGCCCACTTTCTCGTCCACTGCGTACGGGATGCCGGGCAGCAAATCGGCCAGCATCAGGTTGTGGACGAAGCGCGCCAGGTCCTCGTTGTCCAAGGCCTCGCGCACGGTGGCGCAGCCCATCAGGTGGGCCAGGGCGTAGCTCAGCGTGTGCGTGCCGTTGAGCAGGCGCAGCTTGAGTTCGCGGAAGAGCGTGATGTCGGGCCGGATAACCACGCCGGTGGCCACGCTGTGAAACGAGAGCACCTCGCGCACCCGCTCCCCGCCTTCGATGGCCCACAGCGAGTAGGCCTCGGCCATGGTCAGGAGCTCGTCTTCGTAGCCCAGGTCGGCTTGTAGCTGCCCGTAGGCGGCGGGGTCGGGCCGGCCGGGCACAATGCGGTCCACCAGCGTATTGCAGAAGTGGTTGGCCGCTTCCAGCCAGTCGATGAACTCGGCGCCGAGGTCGTTGCGGTGTGCCAGCTCCAGCACAATGGCTTCGAGCTTGCGGCCGTTGTCGGGTATCAGCTCGGTGGGCACAATCACCAGCCCGCAAGTCACGTCGCCCTTGAAGGCCTCGAAGCGCGCGTACAGCACCGCCAGCAGCTTGCCGGGGAACGACTGCGGCGGCGTGAGGTGAATGTCCTCGTTCACCAACTGAATGCCCACTTCAGTGGTGTTCGAAATCACCACCTGCAAGTCGGGGCTCTTGGCAAATTCCAGCACCTCTGCCCACTGGCTCTTGGCCGAGAGCACGCGGCTGATGCTGGCGCACACCACGTTTTCTTCCACCGGCTTGCCATCCTCCACGCCGCGCACGCACACCGTGTACAGGCCGTCCTGGCGCTCAAACGCCGTGGCGTCGCCGCCGTCCGTCGATTTCACCACCACCACCCGGCCGTTGAACACGCCTTGGCGGTTGGCCTCGTCAATCATGAAATCGGGCAGGCCGCGCAGCAGCACGCCGGTGCCAAACTGCAGCACCTTCTCGGGCAGGTCAAACAGGGCGGGAGTGGGCCACGCTACTTTGGCGGCAGCGGCCGGTGCGGCCAGGGCTAAGGCTTTGGTTAACGTATTCATGGGCAATTCTGAATAACCGGTTTATTTTTTAGCGACGCCGTCCACGCGCTTTTGCCAGGCGGGGTAATCTTTCTCCAGCAGCTTGGCGGGCCAGGTGCCGGCGTAGAGGTAGCCGGCGCGGCGCTCCACTTCAATTTCGGTGAGTTGGTAGTGCACTTGGCTGTCGCGGCCCACGTAAATCGGCCGGTCCGTTTCAAGCTCATAAAACCGCGCCCAAATGGTCGAATTCGCGTCCGGCACGATGACCCGGTCAAGCACCTTCTTCCCATCGGGCGCCGTAACTTCTTTCACCGCGAAGCCTTTCATCTTCACCTTCTCAAACCACGCCACGGCGCTGACGATGGCCTTTTTCACGTCCTCCGAGGGCTTTTCTACACCCATCAGAAACCGCACGATTTCCACCGACTCGTCGCCGCTCAGCGAAGCCAGCTCGAAAGCGCGGGCTTTGGCGGGCTTCAGCGTCTTTTCGTCGTACTGCGCGCACCAAGCCGTCAGCTGGCCGTTGCGCACGTATTGGGTTTTCAGAATGCAGTCGATGCCGCGCTCCACAGCGGCCTGGGCCTGAGGCGTCAGGGCCGGGTCGAGGCCGGTGAGCTGCTTGGTGCCGGTGGCTACGTTGCGCAGCAGCTCCAGCACCCGTACCATGGCGTTGTCGTTGTAGGTAATCTGGTGCCGGTAGTTGCTGAAGTCGGGGTAGTACTGCGGAAAACCACCGTTGGCGTACTGCATTTTCAGCAGGAAGCGAATGCCGTTTTCGGCACCCGCGCGATAAGCCAGGTTGTTGGTTTTCTGATAAGCCCCGGCCAAGTAGAGGATTTCGCGGGTCGTGGCGTTGTTGTCGATGGTGGCGTCTTTGCGGGTCTTGTCGTCCAGTGTCCGGGCTCGTTCGGCAGCCGTCAGCGGGTGCTTGTAGTCCACCTTCACGTTGTCCACGGCTTTGGGCCAGCCGCCCACGGCCCGCTGAAAAATCAGCATTTTCTCCGCGATGCTGTCCTGCGCTGCCACCGGTGCCGCGGCGATGCCGCTGGCGGGGGTGGTGCCCATCGCCGCGCCGCCTAGCGCTGCGCGCTGCTGCGCAGGGTTAGCGCTGATGCAGGCTTGGCTAAGGCCGGCCAACAGGAGCAGTTGTTGCAGATTCATCATGCGTCTGAAAGGGAGAAAAGACATAGCCCTCCGCTGGATTGATTATAGAAATTCGGTGCGCGCGGGGCTGAAAACGTCCAGCAAGGCGCCGGCCTCGAGGCATTCCACGCCGTGCCACACGTTGGAAGGCATGTAGCACGAGTCGCCGGCGCGGAGCACCTGGGTCTGGTCGCCAATGTTCACCGTGAACACGCCGCTTTCCACGTAGGTCAGCTGCACGTGCACGTGTTGGTGCCGCGCGCCAATGCCGCCCTGGTCGAAGGCCACGCGCACCAGCATGGTGTTGGCGTCGTGGGTGAGCACTTGGCGGCGCACGCCTTCGGCCACGGTTTCCCAAGGCCGCCCTTCGGCGACTTTAAACAAGGAGGGTTCCGAAACAGAGGACGAAGACATGCGCCGACAATTATGCAGGTTGCTGAAAAGGCTTAGTAGCCGAAGTTTTGCTTCAGGGCCGGGTCAGTGTCCAGAGTGGTCTGCGGAATAGGCAGCAACTCCTTACCCTGGCCGGGCACGTACTCGGCGGCCAGGCCGTTGCCAGTGCTCAGCACGGTGGTGCTGGTGGTGCCAGTAGTCACCGTGACGTTGGTGCCGTTGGGCTGCAGGTTGGCCACGTAAGTGGCATCGATGGCTTGGCGCCAGTTCACGCGGGTCTGGCCAGTAGGGGCCGTGTTGGGCGTGGGCGAAGGCCGGTAGAACGAGCGCATCCATTGCACCCGGCCGTTTACCACGCGGTAGTACTGGTACTGCGGCACGTTCTGGTAGGGCGCGGCGCCAAGGCGCAGCTGGGTGAGGGCCGCCTTGGTCTCGGTCAGCTTTTGGGCCAGCAGGTTCCAGCGCAGCAGGTCGTACTTGCGGACGCCTTCGGAGCCAAACTCCAGCAGGCGCTCGTTCACGATGGCGTTGAACATGTCGGCCTTAGTGGCGGTGTTCAGGCCCAGGGCGGCGCGGGCGGCGTTGCCGCCGAAGCCGCGGGTGCGCACTTCCCGCAAAGCGGCTACGGCGGCCGTGGTGGGGCCGTTCAGCTCGTTGTCGGCTTCGGCATACATGAGCAGCACGTCGGCGAAGCGAATGATAGGCCAGTTGTAGCCCAAATAGTTATTGGTGCCGGGCAGCGGAGGAATGTGCCAGTCACGGCGGAATTTACCGTCGTAGATGGTGTTCAGGGCCACGCCCGCCTGGTTGTTGCTGCCGCTTGGGTACTGGTAGGGCGCCACCGTGATGTCGCGCCGCACGTCGGTCGAGTCGAAGGCGTAGAAGTAAGTGGGCACCACGGTCACGGCGCCCTGCGTGGAGCCATATATCGGCGAAGCCTGCAGGCGCGGGCCGTTGTAGTAGCCCAGCTTAGAGTCGCCAATGGCCGTCGAACCAGCCATGCCCACCTCAAAAATAATTTCGTTGGCCACGTCACGACGCTGCTCGTTTACGCCGCGCCACAAGTCCGAGAAGCTCGGGTTGAGGGTGTGCTCGCCGCGGCGGTTAATCAGGTCGAGGCATTCCTGACGGGCAATGCGGTAGTAGTCGAGGTAGTCAGCCGGCCGCGTCATGGTCTCTCCTTTCAGCGAGAAGCCGCCGCGCTGCAGAGCCAGGCGCGCCCGCAGGGCCTTAACGGCGCCCTTGGTGATGCGCTCATTTCCTAGGCCGGCATTGCTGCGGTAAGGCACCAGCTTTGCAGCCAAGGCCAAGTCGGCGATGAGCTTGGTCAGGGTTTCGTTGCGGTCGGCATTGGGCAGGTTGAAATTCTGGCCAGCCTTGGAGGGCGTGAACTGCGCCGGCACGTCGCCCCAGTTCCGAATCAGTTCATAGTAGTACTGCGCCCGCAGGGTCAGGGCCTCGCCGTGCAGGCGGTGCAGGGAAGCCGTGTCGGCAGCTGTGCCGCCGTTATACAAGCTCATCTGCGGGATATTCTCGATGCAGATGTTGGCGCGCTCCACGCCCTGGTAGAGGTTGTTCCAGGGGTTGATGACTTCAGTGTTGCTCGAGAACGCCTTGTAACGAGCAATGCCGCGTCGGCCCGTATCGAACGTGCCCGATGAGCTAATCATCTCGTCGGTGTCGTAGGGGAAATACATGCTGATGCGGGTGCCGTAGCTGTTGTCGCCCGACAGCGGGTCGTAGGCCCCAAGCACGGCGCTAGTGGCCCCGCTCACCGTGCTAAAGGTATTCTGAGTGGTTGACAGGGTCTGCGGCTCCACGTCCAAGTAGTCTTTGCAGGAAGTGGCCAAGCCGGCCACGCCGCCCAGTAGCAGCACCGTAGTGGCTGCCCGGAAAGATGAACTAACTAATTTCATGTGAATGGGTGCGAACGCAAATGCGGGTGGGAGTTGGGATTACAAGCCGATGTTCACGCCGAACAGAAAGGCACGGCTGCGGGGGTAGGCGGCGTAGTCCACGCCGGGCGTGAGGGGCGTGCCGCGGCGAGTGTTCACCTCGGGGTCGTAGCCCGAATACTTGGTGAAGGTGTGCAGGTTATTGAGCGTCACGTAAAAGCGCAGCTGGTTGAGCTTGGCCTTGCTGATGAGCGTTTTGGGCAGCGAGTAGCCGGCCGTTACGTTGTTCACGCGCAGGAACGAGCCGTTTTCCACCGCATAAGAGTGCAGGAAGTAGTTGCCCCGCACCGGCGACCAGATGGTGGCGTTGGCGTTCACGCGGTCGAAGGTGGCCTTGTCGGCGATGAGGGCACCCGTTTCGTCGATGTACCGCACGCGGTTGGACATCTCGCTCAGCAGGTTGGCGTAGGAGGTGTTGGCCGTGCTGCTGGTGAACTCAATCTTGTTGGCGTTGTAGACGTCGTTGCCCAGCACGAAGTTCAAGAACACGCTGGCGTCGAAACCCTTGTAAGTGAACTGCTGGTTCAAGCCACCGGTCACTTTGGGGTTGGCGTTGCCAATCACCGTTTTGTCGGCTTCGGTCACGGTGCCGTCGCCGTTGGTGTCCTTCAGGCGGATGGTGCCAATCATGACGGGGTTGCCGGTGATGCTGGCGTTGCTGGCCGAGGTTTTCTTCAGCACGCCGGTGCGGGTGGCGTAGTTGTAGCTCTCAAAGTCATCGGCGGTGTAGAATCCGTCGGTGATGTAGCCGAACATCTGGCCCACCGGCGAGCCCACGCGGGCCACGAAGTCAGGACCCGACAGGGCGGTGCCTGCCCAGCCCGACTGAATGCTCTGGATTTCCGACAAGCCGCTGCCCAACGACTCGATGCGGCCGCGGTTGAGCGCAGCGTTGGCCGTGGCCGACCACGTGAAGTCCGGCGTCTGGATGATGGTGCTCGTCAATTGCAATTCCAAGCCGCGGTTCGAGGTCGAGCCCACGTTCTGCAGCTGCGTGGTGTAGCCCGTGAAACCGGGAATGGGCACGTTTACCAGCAGGTCGTTGGTGGTGTTGTAGTAGGCATCAGCCGTGAACTGCACGCGGTTGTTGAACAACGCTAGGTCCACGCCCACGTTGCGGGTGGTGGTTACCTCCCATTTCAAGTCGGGGTTGGCCAAGTTGGTGGCCGAGGTGGCGGGCGTGGTTACGTGGTTGAGGGCGTAGGACACGTTGCCGGCCTGGAAGAGCTGGTCGGTCAGGAAGTCGCCAATGCGGTTGTTGCCGGCTTGGCCGAAGCTTACGCGCAGTTTCAAATCCGACACGGCAGGCAACTCGAAGAAGTCTTCTTTCGACAAGCGCCACGCCACCGAAGCACCGGGAAACACCCGCGCACGATTACCGGGCTTGAATTTCGACGAGCCGTCGAGTCGAGCCGACAGCGTCACCAGGTACTTGTCGTCGTAGGAGTAGTTCAAGCGGGTAAAGCCCGAAAGCAAGCGGTAGTCCACGGGTACGCCGGTGCTGGGCAGCACGGGCTGGGCGGTGGTACCTACCGGCAGTACAGCTTGGTTGATGTTGGCCAGGGCCCGCTCAGCCGTGATGTCGAGCGGTAGGAAGTTCACCTGCGTGAAGGCCGTGGTGGTGCGCTGCTGGTACGTCTCTTCGCCCAACAGAGCGTTCAACACGTGCTTTTCTTTGCGCAGCGTGTAGTCCAGCACGTTCGAGTTGTTGATGGTGGTGGTGTTGCCAGTGCTAATGGTGGCAAAAGGCAACTCCTGGTAGCCACCAGCCGCCTGCCGAATGGTGGGCGAGAAGCGACCGTTGAAAGTGCCCAGGTCGCCGTAGGTGAAGTCAACACCGGCCGTGGAACGGAACACCAAGTCCTTGGCAATGGTGAAGGCTGCCGTACCGCCCAGGTTGAAGGTGCGGCGCTTGTCGGAGCGGTACTCGTTGTTGATGGCGAGCACTGGGTTCACGAGCGACGACTGGGTGAAGAACTCAGGGTCAAAGTTGGCAGTGGGGTCTGCGCCGGCTGAGCCGTCGAGCGAGGGCAGCACGAAAGGCAGGTACTGCACCGTGTTGCGCAGGCGCGAAGTCACCGCCGAGCCCGTATTGGCGGCCTGACCCGTCGACGACGTGCCGATGGCCGCGCCCGTGCCAGCGCCCTTATTTTCTTGGTCGTTGAAGCGCACGTTCACGCCCAAGCGCAGGCGGTCGCTGGCTTTGGTGTCGAGGCGGAAGTTTACCAGCTTGCGGTTGTAGCCCGAGCCGAGCTGAATGCCGTCTTCCTTGTTGCTGGTCAGGCTCAAGGAGTAAGTAGTAGCCTTGGTGCCACCGCTTACCGACACGTTGTGGGTTTGTTGAAACGCATTGCGGCCAAACACCTCGTCCTGCCAGTCGCGGAACGGCGCGTTGCGCACCCGGTTCAGCGTGTCGCTGGTGAAATTGGTGCTGCCGAAAATGCGCTTGAACGTGGCAAAGGAGCTTGACAAATCGGCGGCGTTGCCCGACAGGCGAGCCCGCTCATACTGCCAGTTCACGTAGTCGGAGGGGCCCATCACGCTCAGCTTTTTGGAAAGCTGACGGAAGCCGCCAAAGCCGTTGTAGGTGACGGTGGTGCGGCCTTCGCGGCCACTCTTGGTGGTGATGATAACCACGCCGTTGGCGCCGCGTGCGCCGTAAATGGCCGTGGAGGAAGCATCCTTCAGCACGTCGACCGATTGAATGTCCTGGGGCGCAATCACGCTCAGGGCGTTTTCAATCTGAATACCGTCCACCACGTACAGCGGCGAGTTGTCTTGGGTAATGGAGCCACCGCCGCGTACCCGAATCTGCACGTTGTTGTTGCCCGGGGTGCCTTCAGCCGAGGTGAGCTGTACGCCCGCCAAGCGGCCAGTTAGCGCCTCCGCGGCCGAGTTCACGGGAATGTCTTTAATCTGCTGTGCGCCCACCGACGACACCGAACCGGTAACGTCGCGCCGCTGCACTTCCTGATAACCAATTACTACCACGTCCTCGAGCTGCTTCGAGTCCGAAGCCAGGGTCACGTTGATGGTGGACTGGTTGCCCACTTTGATGGCCTGCGACACAAAGCCCACGAAGCTGAAGCGCAGGGTAGCGTTGGCCGCGGTGGCCTCGGGCAGGGTGATGGAGAAATCACCGTTGGGGCCCGTCGAGGCACCGTTGGTGGTTCCTTCTACCAGCACGGTAACGCCGGGAAGGGTTTCGCCCTCGCCCGATTTAACGACGCCCTGAACCTGTCGGTTCTGCGCCGCCGCCAGCCCGATGCTCCCCAGGAGCAGCAGCCAGAACAGGAGAAATTGTTTTTTCATCAGTGAGTGAATTGAGTGGGAGTTTTGTAAGTCAGATTAGCGCAGCGAGTCCAGGGGCACGGCGTCCATGTCGGTGTACTCGCGGTTTTCGCCGGCCATGCCCCAGATGAAGGCGTAGGCGGCCGTGCCGCAGCCGGTGTGGATGGACCACGGCGGCGAGAGGATGGCCTGCTCGTTGCTCACCCACAGCGGGCGGGTTTCGGTGGGCTCGCCCAGCAGGTGCAGCACGCGCTGGCCGGCGGGCAAGTTGAAGTAGAGGTAGGCTTCCATGCGGCGGTCGTGGGTGTGGCTGGGCATGGTGTTCCACACGCTGCCTTCCTGCAGTTGCGTCAGGCCCATCACCAGCTGGCAGCTCTGGATGCCCTCCTGGTAGATGTATTTGTAGATGGTGCGGCGATTGGCCGTTTCCACGGCGCCCATTTCCACGGGCGTGGCCTCGGCTTGGGTGCGGCGCGTGGTGGGGTACGCGTGGTGCGCCGGCGCCGACAGCAGGTAGAACTTGGCCGGGTTGGCGGCGTCGCGGCTGCTGAAGCGCACGTCGGCCTCACCCATGCCCACGTAGAGGCAGTCTTGGTTGCCCAGGTCGTAGGTGTCGTTGCCCACGCGCACCTGGCCGGGGCCGCCCACGTTGAGCACGCCCAGTTCGCGGCGCTCGAGGAAGTATCCCGCTTTCAACGATTCCGGGCAGGGCAGCGACAGCGCCGCGTCCGTGGGCTGGGCACCGCCCACAATCATGCGGTCGTAGTGCGTGTATGTCAGCTCGATTTGGCCGGCCACGAAGATGTTTTCAATCAGGAAATGTTCCCGAATGCCACTCGTGTTGAGGGTGGCAGTTTCGCGGGGGCCAATGGCAAAGCGAGTTTTCATTTAACAATTATCAATTAACATTTAACAGAACGCTCAATGAGAAAATAACCGAAATTAACTCATTAACAGTCAGCAGATAACACTAATAAAACCACCGAATTGTTAATTATTAATTGCTCATTGTTAATTGATTTTACCTTCCCATCCAGCCGCCGTCGACGGTGAGGATGGTGCCGTGCACGTAGTCGCTGGCGGCCGAGGCCAGGAACACGGCCGGGCCGGCGTAGTCCTGCGGCACGGCCCAGCGGCCGGCCGGAATGCGCGCAAGGATGGCGGCGCTGCGCTCTTCGTCCTGGCGCAGGGCGGCGGTGTTGTCGGTGGCCACGTAGCCGGGGGCAATGGCGTTCACGTTCACGCCGCGGCCGGCCCACTCGTTGGCCAGCGCCTTCACCAGGCTGCCCACGCCGCCTTTGCTGGCTGCGTAGCCCGGCACGTTGATGCCGCCCTGGAAGGTGAGCAAGGAAGCCGTGAACACGATTTTGCCGCTTCCCTGCCGCAGCATTTGCCCGCCGATGGCGCGGGCCAAGCGGAAAGGCGCGTCGAGGTTGATGGTCAGCACCGCGTCCCAATCTTCGTCGGAATGCTCGGCTGCCGGGGCGCGCTTGATGATGCCGGCGTTGTTAAAGAGAATGTCAATCACCGGAAAGTCGGCCTGCACCTGCTTGATGAAGCCATTCAGTGCGTTCAAATTCTCAAAATCGGCTCGGTAGCCCCGAAACTCGCGGCCCAGGGCCTGCACGGCTTGCTGCGTTTCGCCGCCTTCGGGCATGCTCCGCGACACGCCGATGATGTCGGCGCCGGCTTCGGCCAACCCCACGGCAATGGCCTGCCCGATGCCCCGGTCGCACCCCGTAACGAGGGCGCGCTTGCCGGCTAAGCTAAACGAAGAAAATGCAGCCATAAAGAGGACGATGCAGAGACGCTGAAAGCAGGTATCCAACCCCGCGATGCTGCGGAGGCCGGTTTTGCTACTTAAAGGTTTGACGCGACGCTTCCGAAATACAAGAGTTGGACAATCTTTTTTTGTGCAATCGTTGCCGGGAACGATGCCATACCCGTGCATCCCACTTTTTTATCCTGTTAAAACATGTCAATTGGCCTGGAAAAGCCGAATTCAGCTTCGAGGCTGGGTGTACTCGAATCGACAGGCACTTTTTGTGTTATTCCGATAAAGGAGCTAATTGTCAGCATCGACCGGAAACACGCGCAAACCTCACCGCCTGATTCCGGCAGAGTGGGCCGGCGAGGTCAGTTCTTGGCCGGTTCCCAAGCCTTGATGCCACTGAAAACGGTTTTTAACCCGTAGCGCTTGGCTTGTTTGGCCGAAAGCTGGTGGGCCCAAGCAACGCGACCCGCCGGGTTTGCGCCGGCGCCGCTGGACCGGTATTCGGCGTAGTAAGCCGTTTTCTCATTGGCCGGATTGCGCCAATTGTCCCACCCCGCGGGCGTGATGTGCGGGCCCATTTCGGTGTTTAGAAACACGGTTTTGGAATTGGGCCGCCACGGGCGGCCCAGGTACACCTTGTGGGCCGCCGTGTCGGCGGTGAGCTTGCAGCTGAGGAACACAAACCCGTAGGGTTGGCGCTCGGTGGTGGCCGCGGCCGTGATGTAGGAATTGCGCTTGCTGTGGATGGTGCAGCCTTCAAAAACCACCGTAGCGGCGCCGAATATAAAGTCCGTGGTGCCCGCAATGTAGCAGTTCAGGTAGTACTGCCGGCTGTTCTCAACGGCCGGAAACAGCGTGTCCTGGTTGCCCAGCATGCGGCAGCTGCGAAAGGTGGCGCGGTCGCCTTCCACGTGCAGGGCCACGGCCTGGCCCACCGGCCCGGCCGAGTTTTCGAAGGTGATGTTTTCGGCGGTGAAGTCGTTGGCTTGCACCAGCACGGTGTGCGAGGAGTAGGTGTTGTGCCCGGCTGCGTCGCCGGTGTGGTCGGCGAAGGTGATGACGGTACCCGTGGCGCTTTCGCCCACCAGCTTCACGTGCGTTTTGTGGGAGGGCACCACCAGCTTCTCGCGGTAGATGCCGTTTTTGATGGAGATGGTGACCGTGACCTGCGACAAGTCCCGTGAGGCATTCACAGCTTCTTGAATCGTGCGGTAAGTGCCCGTGC
>DASVTG010000154.1:0-1750 GCA_036387695.1 Hymenobacter sp.
AGAGGTAGTTCTTCTGCGTTACCTCCGCGAAGCCCTCAGCGTCTTCTGCGGTAAAGCCTTCACGGCTTTTCTGCCTAATCCCCTACCTTCCGTTCATGAAACTTGCTTCGCTCCTGCTCCTGGCGCCTTTCGCTGCCCTTGCCCAAACCAAACCCGGCCCCCTGCTCCCGGCCGCCGACCCCAAAATTCAAAAGCTGGTCGATGAAATATCGGCCAAAAACCTGGAGGCGGACACCCGCAAGCTGGTCGCTTTCGGCACGCGGCACACGCTGAGCGACACGCAAAGCCCGACCCGCGGCATTGGCGCGGCCCGCAACTACGTGCGCGACGAGTTTTTGAAGTACAGCAAGGCCGGGGGCGGGCGCATGACCGTGGAGATGGACACCTTCACCATCAAGCCCGACGGCCGCCGCATCAACAAGCCCGTGCTGATGGCCAACGTGCTGGCCACCCTGCCCGGCACCGACCCCACCGACACCCGCGTCATCCTGGTGAGCGGCCACATCGACTCGCGGGTGAGCGACGTGATGAACGCCACCGCCGACGCCCCCGGCGCCAACGACGACGGCTCCGGCACCGTGCTGGTGATGGAGCTGGCCCGGGTGCTGGCCGGCCAGAAGTTTCCCTGCACGCTCAAGTTTGTGGCCGTGCAGGGCGAAGAGCAGGGCCTCTACGGCTCCGGCCACCTGGCCGAGCGGGCCAAGAAAGAAGGCTGGAACCTGATTGCCATGCTCAACAACGACATCGTGGGCAACTCGCACGGCTTCGACCCGGTGATAAACGACGACAAGCGCCTGCGGGTGTTCAGCGAAGGCGTGCCGGCCAATGAGACGCCCGAACAAGCCAAAGTGCGCCGCCAGCTGAGCAACGAGAACGACGGCATCAGCCGCCAGCTGGCGCGCTACACCCAGCGCGTGGGCCAGCTGTACGGCAAAGGCCACCAAGTGGTGATGGAGTACCGACCCGACCGGTTCCTGCGCGGCGGCGACCACACGCCCTTCAACCAGCAGGGCTTTGCCGCCGTCCGCTTCACCGAGATGAACGAGGACTACACCCACCAGCACCAGGACCTGCGCACCGAAAAAGGCCGGGCCTACGGCGACGTGATTGAGGGCGTGGATTTTGCCTACCTGCGCCGCAACGCCGGCATCAACCTGGCCACCATGGTGAGCCTGGCCCTGGCCCCCGCTGCCCCCGCCAAAGTGGAAGTCCTAACCGCCAACCTCACCAACCGCACCGAGCTGCGCTGGCAGGCCCCCGCCACCGGCCCCAAGCCGGCTGGCTACGTGGTGCTGGTGCGCGAAACCAGCGCCCCGCAGTGGCAGCAGCGCATCCCCGTATCTGGGCTGACTGCCAACCTGGACATCAGCAAAGACAACTTTATTTTCGGGGTTGCGGCCGTGGACGCCGCTGGCCATGAGAGCGTGCCGGTGCTGCCGGTAGTGGGACGGTAGAAGCATTACTGTTTAGTAATTATATGCGAAACCGCTCTTTTATCATACCATTGGCGCTTGTAGTAGCCTCCTGTTCTGTTGATAATTCGAAAGATTCAGCCCGGACTATTTCGCATCAAACAACTTCAATAGTAACGACTCAATCGGCGGAGGCTACTGTGAAGAGTTTTATAATGTGGTACGGTCAGAACCGGGAGAAATTGTATACCATTCCTGTTGTGCCGGCCTCAATGGACGCTGATGACACCGACTCTACTAGTACATACAGAGTGGACTTTACGGAAGCGGAAAAATAT
>DASVTG010000155.1:0-22104 GCA_036387695.1 Hymenobacter sp.
CTCTGAATCCCTTTCGCGGTTGGTTGCGCTGCATTGCTCGCAGTGCGGTAAAACCTACTCGGCCTTCGACTTGCAGCGCGCGTCTGCCTGCTGCAGCCAGCCTCTGGTGGCCGACTACGACCTGCACGAGCCCCTGAGCCGCGACGTCATCGACCGGGCCGACTCTTCTATGTGGCGCTACGGCGCGCTGCTGCCGTTGCTGCACGAAGAAAATAAGGTAACGTTAGGCGAAGGCATGACCCCCGTGCTTCGCCTCCCGCGCTTGGCCGCGCGCCACGAGCTGTCCTCCCTTCTGCTGAAGGACGAAGGCCAAAATCCCACCGGTTCGTTTAAAGCGCGCGGCCTTAGCATGGCCATCTCCAAAGCCAAAGAGCTGGGCGTGGAAGGCTGCATTATTCCCACGGCCGGCAACGCGGGCGTGGCCATGGCCGCCTACTGCGCCCGCGCCGGCCTCAAAGCCGTGGTGGTGATGCCCCGCCACACCCCACAGGCCTTCAAAGAGGAATGCTACTGGTACGGCGCCGAAGTGGAATTGGTCGACGGCCTCATCAGCGACTGCGGCGCCCGCGTGCGCCAGCGCAACGCCGACGGCGCCCTGCTCGACATCTCGACCCTGAAAGAGCCCTACCGCCTCGAAGGCAAGAAAACCATGGGCTACGAAATAGCCGAGCAGCTGAACTGGACGCTTCCCGACGTGCTGCTGTACCCCGCGGGCGGCGGTACTGGGCTCATCGGCATCTGGAAAGCGTTTCAGGAAATGCAGGCCCTGGGCTGGCTCGCGCCCGACGTGGCCCTCCCGCGCATGGTGGCCGTGCAAGCCAAAAACTGCTGCCCGCTGCTCGAAACCTACGCCGGCCGCCAGCCGAACTGCCACAATTACCAGGGCCGCCCCACGCTGGCCAACGGCCTGGCCGTGCCCCACCCCCTGGGCGAGGCCATGATGCTGCGCGTGTTGCGCGAGTCGCACGGCACCGTCATCAGCGTGAGCGAGGAAGACATGCTGGCCGGCATGCGCGAACTCGGCCAGCTCGAAGGCTTGTTCGTAGCGCCCGAAGGCGCGGCCGTGTGGATGGCCGCCCGCCACCTCCTGGCTACCGGCTGGCTGCACCGCGACGAAAAAGTACTGCTGCTGAACACCGGCAACGCCCAGAAGTACCTGGACAACGTGGCCGGCCGCGCCGTTAGCTAGACAAGTGTTGAATAAAGAAATTGCCCATAAGTCAGTCAAGAAGACCGGTATTCTAAATAATGTAGAGCGGTTTAAGAGTCGGTCGCGCTACTGCCCACCGACTCCGAAACCGCTCTAAATTATTTCCAAGTCGATTACCGTTACCGCGCGGCAACCAGAATCCGGCACGTCTTGAGGGCCGTGGGGCTACTTTCGCAAGGTGAGCCCACGTATTGCTACTTCGCAGCGCCCCCATTCTGCGCTTTCAACGTTTCCCATCTCGCTGCTGTGCCTGTCGGGCAGCTGGGGCGGCCTGGAGTTGAACACCGTGCGCTTCGCCGGTTGGATGCAGCAGCGGGGCTGGCTGGTGCAGGTTGTTGCCCTGCCCGGCTCGCCCGCCGCCGCGCGCGCCGCCGAGGTCGGTTTGCCCGTGGCCTTGCTGCGCAACCCCTGGAAAGCGGTTGACTTGCCCGGGGCGCGGCGCTTGGCCCAAATCCTGCGAGCTTTCGGCACAAAGGCGCTCATCGTCACGCGCAACGGCGACTTGGGGCTGGCGGTGTTGTGCAAAAAAATGCATTTGCCCACGTTGCGGCTGCTCTACCAGCAGCACATGCAGCTGGGGCTGGCAAAACGCGGGGTGGTGCACACCCTGCGCTATCGCGCCCTCGATGCCTGGCTAACGCCCCTGCATCGGCTGGCCCAGGAAGTGCTCGAAAAAACCCGGCTGCCGGCGGCGCGCCTGCACGTGGTGCCCTTGGGAATAGAGCTGGAAAAATTTGCGCACGCCGGCCTTACCCAAGCCCAAGCCCGCACGCAATTAGCATTGTCCTTGCCCGCCCAAGCGGTGCTGTTGGGCTTAATTGGACGTTTCGATACGGGGAAAGGGCAGGACTTCGTGGTAGAAGCCCTGGCCGAACTGCGCCAGCAGTACCCCGAATTGCACTTGCTGCTGGTGGGCGAGTCCACGCGCAACGAAGGCAACGCCTACCGCGAAGCCGTGCTCGCCCGCGTGCAGGCGTTGGGCCTGACCGAGGCCGTGCACGTGCGTGCTTTCACGCTGCAGCCCGAAGTCGCGTACCGGGCGCTCGATGTTTCCATCACGGCCTCCGTCAACGAAACCTACGGCATGGTCACCATCGAGGCCATGGCAACCGGGCTGCCCGTAGTGGCTTCCGCCACCGGCGGCACGCTGGAAATAGTGGCCGATGAGCGCACCGGGCTGCTTTTTCCCTTGCTTGATAAAGAGGCGTTCTGCGGCGCCATCAAGCGGCTATTGCAGGCACCCGAATTTGCCCAGCAGCTCGGCACGCAGGCCCAGGCCGAGGCGCTGGCCACGTATTCTCACCACCACCAATGTGAGCTCACGGAAAACGTGCTGTTTGCCCTTGTGTAAGCGTCAGCCTTGATGCCAAGACTCCGCTCACGAAAATATCAGGGGGTGAATCACATGCTTGGTTTACTACCGTTTGGCCAGTGGCCTCATCGACGGCAAGCACGCTCACTTTTTGAACGGCGCCGTGTGGCCGCTCAGCAGGGCCACGCTGTTTTTGTTCACGCCAAACACTTCGGCCAAATAGGCCAACAGGCAAGCATTGGCTTGGGCGTCCTGCGCCGGGGCCTTTAGCCGAACCGTCAAGGTGCCGTCGGGGGCGCTGCAGGGCATTGCGGCGGGAGTTGGGCTTGGCTTTGAGGTGAAGGACGAACACGGAGGTCAAAACGGAAGCTGCTAGCCCACCGCGGGCGGGGCCACCGAAGCCGGTTTTGTCCGCCCCTGCCCGAACGGGCACTGGTCCAGCACCACGCAACGGCCACAAGCGGGCGTGTGAAAGTAGCAGCATTTCTGGCCGTGGTACATGAGGGCTTCGTGGTGGTCGTACACTTGCTGCGCGTCCCAGCCCGGCGGCAGCAGGGCTTCCAGCAGCTTGTGGGCCGGGCCTTCGCCCACCTTCGGCCCGATGAGCGCCAGGCGCTGGGCCACGCGGTGGTGGTGGCTGTCGACGGGCATGGCCGGGATGCGCAGCGAGCTGAACAGGAGGGTGGCCGCGCTGGTTTTGGGCCCCACGCCGCTGATGCTTTCCAGCCAGGCCCGGGCTTCCGGCACGGGCATTTCGGCCAGGAAATCCAACGCGCAAGGGGCGTCGGTGCCGCAGCGCGCGCTGATTTCGCGCAGCACCGCTTGGATGCGCGGCGCTTTCTGCTCGGGCCAGGTGCAGGCGCGCAACGCGTGCTCTACGGCCTCAGTGGGGGCATCGCGCACGGCTTCCCAGGTCGGAAACGTGGCCCGCAATTCCTGGTACGCGCGGTGCGAATCGGCGTTTTTGGTGCGGTGCGATAAGAGCGCGCTCACCAATTCGCTCAGCGGGTCTTTGGTGCTGAAAAAGGGGAAAGGCGCCCCGTATTCGGCGCACAGCCGCTCGTGCACCAGCAAGGCCTTGGTTTGGCGGGATGCAAAATCGGTGGCAAGAACTTCGGCGGTAGCGGCGGCAGGTTTCATTCTCCGCCTACGCGGGCAGCCGGAATCGAGTTAAATAAAAATGGAGAACGTCATGCTGAGCGCAGCCGAGGCATCCCGCGTGAGGGCGTAATTAAAGTTGTTTCAACAATTGATTTAATAATGCACGCGAGATGCCTGGGCTGCGCTCGGCATGACGTTCCTTTTGCTCATTGCTCATTGCTCATTGCTCATTGCTCATTGCTCATTGCTCACTGAGCGCAGCGTTCGTCATTGCCCCGCGTTGTACAAGACAATGGCTTGGCGCTGGTTGTTGGCTTGTTTGCTTTGCAGCACCACGGGCACGATGAGCACCGGAATGGCCACGTACACCAGCGGCGAAATCGACCGGCTGCCGCCCGAAGGATTCAACGATTGCAACAGGCCCGCCACCATGAAGCCGCCGCCCACCACGTAGCTCGCAATGGTGGCTCGGCGGTAGCGCCGCGATTCGGCCAGCAGCTGCTGGGCGCCGGCGTTGTCGGCGGTGGCCAGCATGAGGTTGCGCGTGCTCAGGCTCTGAATGGGGCCGTTGTCCTTGGAGAAGTACTCGGTTTTTACGGTGCGGTAGCCGCCGTAGGGGTAGCCGCCCATGCCGCCGTAGCCATACCCCCCGTAGCCGGGGTAGCCGAACCCGCCCGGGCCCGAGCTGTACTGCGAAGACGTGATGGAATACAAGCTGATGCGCCCGGTTTTGTCGCGGCGTAGGGTGCTCTCGCGCGCCGTGCCGGGCAGCGTGGTGCGCACGTAGTGGCCCGATTCGTCTTCGTAGAAGCCCACCTCGGTCAGCTCAAATTTGCGCTGGCCATCCAGCAGCAGGTAGGAGCGGCCAAACAGCGGCGTTTTCACTTCCACATCCGAAGCGCTGTACACCATGCCGTTTTTCAGGCCCACCTGGAAGCGGGAAGCCCGCGTGTTGTTGCCGGGCAGCTGGCCGGCGGGCGTGGGCGCGTACACCGGAGCCGGCGTCGAAGCCGGCCCCGGCTGGGGCACCGTCGCGGCGGCGCGGCGCGTGGTGTCGGGCGGAGCCACCGGCACGGTGCCCAGCTGCCGGGGCGCGGGCGCGGCGCGGGGTTGCGCGGGCGGGGGCAAGGCCGGCGGGGCGCCCAGCTGGCGCGGGCCGGTGTCCTGCGCCTGGGCCTCGCGCGCCCCAAGCAGTACCACAAGCAGCGCCGGAAACAGAACGGGAATTCTCATAGGAAGGAAGCGGTGAAAACAGTAGGCCGAACAAGGTACCAATGCGCGGCAAATAAATTCAGACCAATCCAATAACCCGCCCGCGGGCCTCAAATCGTTGCAAGGTGAACGACGGGTAACGGGTGGAAAATTCGTTTATTTCAGCCAACGGCGTGCCCGCAAGGCCGCGCGGCATCGGCAGAACCGAACCTGAACAGTTACTTCAGCAGCTTTTCCAGCAAGCTGAGGCTGTCGGATAAGTCGCTGCCCGACTCGAAGTCCAGGGGCTTGAGGATGTAGCCGCTCACGCCCAGCTTTTCGGTGTTCACGCGGTCCACGTCCATGCTAGACGTGGTGGTGATGAACACGGGAATGTCCTGAAATTCGGGCGTGGCACGCAGCTCGGTCAGGAACTCGATGCCGTTCATGCGGGGCATGTTCAAGTCCAGCAAAATGACTTCGGGCAGCGGGCGCAAGGGCTCGGCGCCGTTGCGGCCCAGCAGCAAGTCCAAGGCCTCTTCGCCGTTGAAGGCCGTGTGCAACTGGTGCGGCACGTTGAACTTGGCGAAGGACTTCTCCGCCGTCATCGTGTCAAAAATGTCGTCTTCAACCAGTAAAACAGAACGCATGGAAGCAATGAACAATTAACAGTGGGCAATGCAGGGTGAACAGCGAAAAAGGAATTAACTGTTCATTGCTCATTGTTAATTGTTCATTGCTTTCGGCCAGGTAAAGATAAAGCCCGCCCCCTGGCCCGGGGCCGATTCCACCCGGATACTGCCCTGGTGCTCGTTGATGATTTTCTGCACGATGCTCAAGCCAATGCCGGTGCTCTCGGCCGTGTTTCGGTCGCGCAGCGTCTGAAAGAGCAAAAAAATCTTTTGGTGGTACTCCGGGGCGATGCCTGGCCCGTCGTCTTGCACGCGGAACTCATAAAAGTCGCCGGCGTCGTGGCAAGTCACTTCCAGGTGGCCGGCGCCGCGCTGGTGGTACTTCACGGCGTTGCTGAGCAGGTTGGTAAACACCTGCTGGAGGCCCAGCCGGTCGGTCACGAAGGTGGGCATGTCCGGGCCGACGCGCAGCGTGAAGTCGGGCGGCACCACCAGCTCGGCCACTTCCCCCAGCAGCTGGTCCACGGCCACGGAGCTGGGGGAAGTGGCGGTGCGGCCCACGCGGGCGTAGGCCAGCAGGCCATTTATCAGGTCTTCCAAGCGGCCCAGGCGGCCTTTCATCTGGTCGAGGTAGGTGCGGAGCTGGGGCGAGAGCTCGGCCGCCATCTCTTCCTCAATCCACTTCACGATGGTGGTGACGCCCCGCAGGGGCGCTTTCAGGTCGTGCGAGGCCACGTAGGCAAACTGGTCCAGCTCCTGGTTGCGCTTTTCCAGGGCGCTGAAGCTGGCGTCCAGCGTTTGGGTCATGCGGTTGAGCGAAGCGGCCAGACCGCCGAGGTTGTCCTCGGCCGTGTCGGTAATCTGCACCGTGTAGTCGCCCTGCACCACCTGCTCGGCCAGCTGCCGAATCTGGCCGATGCGCCGGCTGATTTCGGCGTTGATGTCGGCCAGCTCGCCCTGCAAGCGGCGGTTGTCGGCCAGCTCTTTCACGATTTTGGCCACCAGCCACACCACAATCAGCACGGCCAGCACCGCCGACACCAGCACCACAATGGGCGTGGCCTGCTCAAAAATGTCCTGCAAGGCGGTGCGCTGGGCCAGTAGCGCCATTTCCTGGTTTTGGATGCGGTCGTAGAGCAGGCGCACCTGGCGCAGGGTCTGGCGGTCGGTGTCGAGCAGGGTTTGCATGTCCGACCTGCTGATGGCACTGCGCACTTCCGTCAGCGGGCGCAGGATGCGGAATTCCTGCTCCACCAGGTCGCGCAGCGAATCGAGCCGGGCTTGCTGGGTGGTGTTGTCGGCCGTGAGGGTGTCGAGCTTCTGCAGGCTGGCCGGCAACTGGCCGCTGGCCAGGCTGTAGGGCCGCAAATACAGGGTGTCGCCGGTGAGGAGGTAGCCCCGCACCCCGGCCTGCGCGTCTTTGAGCACGGAGGTCACGTTGGCCACTTGCTGCATGACCTGGTAGGTGTGCTCCACCCGCTTGGTTTGCACGCCAAGCCCCTTGATGCTCCAAAACGAAGCCGAGGCAGTGAGCAGCAGAATGCCCACGGCCAGGGCCAGACCGATGATGATTTTGGGGTCAATTTTCGATTTCATTGGGCGCGAAGGTAATGGCCCGCCCTACGCCCGCGCTGGCCGCAGGGTTGGGCCGGGCCGCGGCGCCGGTATCTTTGCCCCATGCCTTTTGCCCCATCCGACCGCCTCAGCAGCCCCCAAAACCCGCGCATCAAGCAGCTGCTGCGCCTCCAGCAAAAGTCCGCCGAGCGCCGCGCCCTGGGCCTGACGCTGGTGGAAGGCCTGCGCGAGCTCAGCATTGCCGTGGAGGCCGGCGTGCCCGTGGCCACCGTGTATTCTTGCCCCGAGCTGGCCGGCGAAACGGGCTCGCAAGAGCTGCAAACCTTGTTTGCGGGCTTGGACAAGGCCCCGGAGTGGTTCGAAGTCACCAAGCCCGTCTTCGAAAAAGTGGCCTACCGCGAAGGCTCCGACGGCCTGCTGGCGGTGCTGCGCACCCCCGCCCTCACCCTCGCCGACCTGCGGCTGCCCGAGAACCCGCTCGTCATCGTGCTCGAAGCCGTGGAGAAGCCCGGCAACCTCGGCGCCATCCTCCGCACCGCCGACGCGGCCCCGGTCGACGCCGTGCTCATCGGCGACCCGCGCACCGACTTGTTCAACCCCAACGTCATCCGGGCCAGCATTGGCTGCGTGTTCACCGTGCCCACGGTAGCCGCGCCTGTAGCCGATATTCTGGCTTTCCTCAAGGAAAAAGGCATTCGCACCTACGCCGCGGCCTTGGCGCCCGAATCCAAAAACTACACCGAATACGATTTTCGAGGCCCCACCGCGCTGGTCATGGGCACCGAAGCCGACGGCCTGACGCTCCAGATGCGCGCCGCCTGCAACGAAACCATCATCATCCCCATGCGCGGCCGCATCGACTCCCTCAACGTGAGCGTGGCCACGGCCGTGCTCACCTTCGAGGCCGTGCGCCAGCGCGGGTAAGTGCCGCTGAGCAATTGATTTGAGTTAATAAAAAGCTGCCAGCCCGGTGCGACGAGGTGTCTCGGCAACCAGCCAACGGCCTGAGTGGCGAACGCGAACCGCTTCTAAGCTGCGTCAGCGTCCGGGTTTTCCAGCTTGCTCACCCGGTTCTTCAACTGGTCAATTTCTTGGATGGAGTGGTTGTGGCGGTCGTCAGAGCGGTTGTACCGGTCCGTGTTTCGGTTCATGGCATCCAAAATAGCGTTGGTCATGCTGTTAAAGGTCTGCGCGAGCTTGTCCAAGCCGAACTGAAGTTCTCGCCGTAACCCCCCAACTTCCTCGCGCAGGCCGCCCATTTCCTCGCGCAGGCCGCCCATTTCCTCGCGCATCTCCTGGCGTAAACCCCCAATTTCCTCGCGCATCTCGCGGCGCAGGCCGGCGATGTCCTCGCGCATGGCGTGTTGCTCAATAAGTATTTCGGCCACTACTTCGGGCAGGTCACGCTTGTCTCGAGATTCCATAAATAGCTAGGATGGTGTGGAAAAATCTGTGGCTAAGGTAACGCCACTTGGGTAACGGATGGTTGCCCGCGTTCGGTGCGTTTTTTAAATCTACTTAACGCCCACAGGCAGGGCTTGCAGCGTAATGCTCCCGCTTTGCAGGCCGCTGCCAGTGGCTTGCAGCCGCACGGTTCCGGCTGTTTTTGTGGTTTCCACAATGGCCACCAGCTGGCCGCTAAATGCCTTCATGTGCGGCTGTTGAAACGACTCCAGGCTGGTGGGGTCGCCGTTGCCCACGGCGCGGAAGCGGCCGGCGCCGCTCACCGCAAAGCGCAAATCCGGGGCCGCAGCGGGGCACAGATTGCCTTGCGCGTCCTCAATCCGGGCCGTTACAAAGGCCAAGTCTTTGCCGTCGGCGGCTAGGGTTTTGCGGTCGGCTACCAGCCGAATGTGGTGAGGCTTGCCCGCGGTGCGTACCTGCTCGGTGGCTACTGCTTTGCCTTGCGCGTCATACGCCACCACTTTCAGGGTGCCGGGCGCGTATTTCACGTTGTTCCACATCAGGCGGTAGCGCGTTTCCGGGCTGTCGGCAGTGGTAATGCGCTTGGTTTGGCGGCCCTGGCTTTTGCCGTTCACAAACAGCTCGGCTGAAGGGTAATTGGTGTAGCAAAACACCGGCGTGGTCTTGCCCTCGCGGCCGGGCCAAGTCCAGTGGGGCAGCAGGTGCAGGGTGGGCTGGGTGGTGTTCCAGCGCGCTTTATACAAGTAATATCGGTCCTTGGGCAAGCCGGCCAGGTCCAGTATGCCAAACATGGAACTGTGCGAAGGCCACGCCTGGTCGTAGGGCGTGGGCTCGCCCAGGTAGTCGAAACCGGTCCAAACGAACTCGCCCAGCACGTTGGGCACGTCGTCCTGCGTGGCAAATTCCTCGTCGGGAATCTGCGACCAGTTGCAGGATTCCAGGTCGTAGGACGACGACTGATTGTCGGGGTATTTCTTCTCTTTCGCCTTCACCACCGGAAACTTATACACCCCTCGCGAGCTAACGGTGGAAGCCGTTTCGGAGCCCAGCAAAAAGCCCTGGGGCAGCTTGCCCAGCGCTTCGAGGTAGCGGTGCGGCTTGTAGTTGAAGCCCGGAATGTCAATTACCGGCGCAAATTCATACTTGAAATCGTCGTCGAAGCGGTCCATGCCCACGGCCACGGGGCGCGTGGGGTCTTCGCGATGGCAAATGTCCTGCAGGCGCCGGGCTATTTCGGGGCCGCCCGCGTTGCTCTGGTCCGGCACCTCGTTGCCCGTGCTCCACATAATCACGGAGGGATGGTTGCGGTCGCGCCGCACCATGTTCACCAGGTCCTTTTCGGCCCATTGGTCGAAGTACTTGCTGTAGCCGTTTTTCACCTTCGGCGACTTCCACTCGTCAAATGCCTCCACCATCAGCATGAAGCCCAGCTCATCGCACAGGCTCACCAGCTCCGGCGCCGGCATGTTGTGCGACGTGCGGATGGCGTCGCAACCCATGCCCTTCAGCAGCACCAGCTGGCGCCGCAGCGCGGCCGTGCTCACGGCCGCTCCCAACGGGCCCAAATCGTGGTGGTTGCACACGCCCTTGAACTTGCGGGCCTTGCCATTCAGCGAAAACCCTTTGCCCGCTTCAAATTTGAAGGAGCGTATGCCAAACGGCGTGGTGTACTCGTCTTTTAGCACGTTCCCGGCAAACAGCTTCGAAGTAGCCGTGTACAAAACCGGCGTTTCTGGCGACCACAGCCGCGGCGTGGACACCGTCAAGTTTTGCTCGAATTCCAGCCCGGCGCTAGCGGCAAGTGGGGTAGTGGCGGTTGCCACCACCTTCCCGGCGGCATCCCGAATTTCGGTTTGCAGTCGCAGGCCCGAAACAGCAACCTTGGACGTTTCTACTTTGGTTTTGAGCCGGACCGTGGCACTGGCCGCCGTGATTTCGGGCGTGGTCAGGTAAGTACCCCACACGGGAATGTGCACGTCGTTGGTCACCAGCAAGTGCACGTTGCGGTAGAGGCCCGCGCCCGGGTACCAGCGCGAAGACTCCGGCTGGTTTTGCAGCCGCACGGCCAGCACGTTTTCGCCGCTGGCTTGCAAATAATCCGCCACGTCGAAGGAAAACGAATTGTAGCCGTACGGCCAGTAGCCCACTTCCTTGCCGTTGACAAAGACGTGCGCGTTGCTCATGGCCCCGTCGAATACCAGCACGGCGCGCTTGCCGGGCGTAAACCCTGGCACTGCCAGCCGCCGCCGGTACCAGCCCGTGCCGATGAATGGCAGCCCGCCCGTCCGGCCGGCCTTCAGCGTGGCCTTCTTTTCGTTGTTCTGCTCTATTTTGACTTCCTGTAAGTCATTGCGCCCATCAAAGGGCCCATAAATGGCCCAGTCGTGCGGAACCGTTACGGTCTGCCATTTCGCATCTTGAAATCCCGGCGTGGCGGCGTCGGGCACGTCGCCCTTCAAAAATTTCCAGTTTGTGTCGAGCAAGTATGCTTGCCGGGTTTGTGCCATAGCAGGACAAGGCGCCAGCAGGAGTAAGGCAGCGGTCAAGGTTTTCAGAGCGGACATAGAGCAGCGAGGTTGCGAACGTGTTTTCTGCTCGAAAGCTACGACTTATGCCCAATCTGGCGCATTCCCAGGTTGCTGCCGGGCAACACAAATCCAGCCCTGCTCTAGTAAACCGTCAAGCCAAAGCCCAACTCCTTCGCCAGTTCACGGGCTTGTTCCGCCTGTGCATCTGCCACCAAACTCAGCGGATAAGAGTCGCTGTCAAGCGTCAACAGCACCAGCGCCAAGCCCAATTGCTCCAAAGCATCCTGCACCGTATCAAGCTGCTCGGGGCCCGGCTCGCGGCGGCCAAGCAGCGCCGTTGGTTTCAGCTGCACGTCGCGTTTCTGCTGGTTGAGTATTTCGTTGAGTCCTTCGGCGATGTCAGCAGCCAGGTCCTTCCAGTCGCTTTCCCAAACCAAGTCTTCGGCTAGCAAGGCGTCAATAAGTGCCACGTCGCGCAATTCCTGCGCCGGCAACTCGGCCACAATGCCCCGTTCCTCCAACTCCTCCTCGAACTGCTCCTGGTAGGCGCCGGGATTCTCAAGCACCAACTGCAGCCGCTCAATCACCCGCTGGGTAGCGGCAGTGTCCGTCAGGGTGAAAAGCTGTACGAACTGCTGCAATGCGTCTTGCTTCATAAACATGGGATTTTAAATAAACTAAACGGCTCTAAACGAAAAAGGGCGCGACCAAAGCCGCGCCCTTTTTAAACCAAATCAGCAACCAATTACTCAGCCGTCTTGGCGTAGCGCAGGCGCTCGTTTTCGTCGAGCAAAATCTTGCGCATCCGGATGGACTTCGGCGTCACTTCCAGGTACTCATCCTTCTGGATGTATTCCATGGCTTCTTCCAGCGAAAACTGGCGCTTGGGAGTAATCTTGGCGTTGTCATCCGTGCCCGAAGCACGCATGTTGGTTAGCTTCTTGCCTTTCTGGATGTTCACCGTCAGGTCGTTCGGGCGGGTATGCTCGCCGATAACCTGGCCGCCGTACACTTCCTCGCCCGGGTCCACGAAGAACGAGCCACGGTCCTGCAGCTTGTCGATGGTGTAAGCCGTGCCAGCACCGGTTTCCAGCGAAATCAGCGAACCGGCAATACGTCCGGGAATCGGGCCCTTGTGCTCTTCGTAATCCACGAAGCGGTGGTTCATGATGGCCTCGCCGCCGGTGGCGGTCAGCACGTTGTTACGCAGGCCAATCAGGCCGCGCGACGGAATGGTGAATTCCAGGTGCTGCAAGTCGCCCTTGGGCTCCATGATGGTCATTTCGCCTTTGCGCATGCTCACCAGCTCAATCACCTTGCCGGCCGATTCCTCGGGCACGTCCACCACCAGCAATTCGATGGGCTCGGTGCGCTTGCCGTTCTCGTCTTCTTTGAACAATACCTGGGGCTGACCCACTTGCAGCTCGTAGCCTTCGCGACGCATGGTCTCGATGAGTACCGACAAGTGAAGAATGCCGCGGCCGAACACAAGGAAGGTATCCTCTTTATCAGTGGCTTCCACGCGCAAAGCGAGGTTTTTCTCGGTCTCTTTGAACAAACGGTCACGCAAGTGACGCGACGTCACAAACTTGCCCTCTTTGCCGAAGAACGGCGAGTTGTTGATGGTGAACAGCATGTTCATCGTCGGCTCGTCGATGCTGATGCGCTCAAGCTGCTCCGGATTGTCAGCGTCGGCCAGCGTGTCGCCGATGTCAAAGCCTTCGATGCCCGACACAGCGCAGATTTCGCCGCTGCTTACCGAATCAACTTTCACGCGGCCAAGACCTTCAAATACGTGCAGTTCGCGGATTTTAACTTTCTTGATGCTGCCGTCGGCCTTCATCAGGCTCATGTTGGCACCCTCTTTCAGGGTGCCACGGTGCACGCGGCCGATGGCGATACGACCCACGAACGACGAGTAGTCGAGCGAAGTAATCTGCATCTGGGGCGTGCCGTCCAAGGTCGGCGCGGGCGGAATAGACGAGATAACCGCGTCGAGCAGGGGAATCAGGTTATCGGTTTTGACTTTCCAGTCGGTGCTCATCCAGCCCTGCTTCGAGGAACCGTACAAGGTCACGAAATCGAGCTGGTCTTCCGACGCGCCGAGGTTGAACATGAGGTCGAAAACCTGCTCATGCACCTCGTCGGGGCGGCAGTTTTCCTTGTCCACTTTGTTCACTACCACAATGGGCTTCAAGCCCAGGGCAATGGCTTTGCCGAGCACGAAGCGGGTCTGCGGCATGGCGCCCTCGAAGGCATCCACGAGCAGCAACACGCCGTCGGCCAGCTTCAACACGCGCTCTACCTCACCGCCGAAGTCGGCGTGACCAGGGGTGTCGATGATGTTAATTTTGGTGCCGTTGTAGCGTACCGACACGTTTTTGGAAACGATGGTAATGCCGCGCTCGCGCTCCAGGGGGTTGTCGTCGAGAATCAGGTCGTCGAAGTGCTGGTGCGCGTCGAAAATCTTGGATGCGTGGATAATCTTATCCACCAGAGTAGTCTTGCCGTGGTCAACGTGAGCGATGATGGCAATGTTACGAATATTGTTGGCCATATGGGTTGGTTTTGCGGGTGCAAAGGTACGGATAAAAAGGCGCAAAGCCTTGAGGTTCTCAAGTATTAACAAGGGACCGGGCGAGGTAGCACCCACACAGCCAAGCCCGTCGCCCTAAATCGATTAGCGGGGGCGTAAGGTTCCCGCGTTGTTTTCGTCTATCCTGCCGACCGAACCGCATCCCCACGTCGTATGTTGGTCACTTCGACTCTTAACCCCCCTTCTCTCATGCGTTTCTCCTTGTTATTGCTCTTTATTTCGGTGTTTTCACTCAACTCGGCCTGCTCGCAAAAGCGCGACGTAGCCGTCAATTCGGCCCCTCCGGTGCGCACGGTTGGCAACAAAACCTACTTCCAGCCCCAGCCCGTGACCGGCAAGCCCGACGAGTTTCCGGTGCGCAAAACCGAGGCCGAATGGAAGAAAGCCCTGACGCCCGACCAGTTCTACATTCTGCGTGAAAAGGGCACGGAGCGACCCTTCACCGGCAAATACCACGACAACCACGCCGCCGGCAACTACTACTGCGCCGCCGACCACAACTTCCTGTTCACCTCCAACACCAAGTTTGAGTCGGGCACCGGCTGGCCTAGCTTTTACGCCCCGGCTACGGCTGCCAGCGTGAAAGTGGCCTCAGATGACACCTTCGGCATGAGCCGCGACGAGATTGTGTGCGCCAAGTGTGGCGGCCACCTCGGCCACGTTTTCAACGATGGCCCCAAGCCCACCGGCCAGCGCTACTGCATGGACGGCAACGCGCTGGTATTCGAAAAGAAAAAATAAGCTGGGCAAACCTCTGCGTATTTTTTTAATTAAAATACCCCTTGATATTAGTTTCAAGGGGCGTTTTAATTAAAAGTGGTATAGGCAAAGCCGCAGTTTGAACAAGGCTGCCTCAAGTCGCTAGTTGCCGAGTCAACCGTGGGGGCTCAACCGGCGTTTGAAGCAAGTGGCCTCTTTCGGCTTCCCCTTTATAAGCCTCGGCCATGAAAAAACTTTGCACACCTATAAGCCAGGCCTTGCTGGTTTCAGGAACGCTCCTGCTAGGGGCCTGCACCGCAACCGAGCGAACGGCCGAAACCGCGGTGCCTTCCACCACCCCAACGGAGGTGCGCACCGACGCCGACCGCCGCGCTATTTACAACAGCAACGGGGCCGGCACCAATTCTTCCGTGCCAGATGCCACGCCCAATCGCGTGCGCCTGGGCGAGCAAGCCGCCGACATCAACCGGCAGAAACGCATCGAAAGCACCAACACCAACGACCCCAACAACACGACGCCCGAAACCCGCATTCAGCGCCTCAACTACGACCCGCCCGTAGCCGCCCCGCCCCGGCCGTAAGCAGGATGTTCAATGATAGTCAATAACAAAAAGTCCACCCCGGATAATCGGGGTGGACTTTTTACAATGTGCGCGAGCGTTTTTCGCTCAACAGTCAACTATGCGCTCACCTCCCCGGTGCTGGGGCTGTCGGCCGAGTTGAGAAGGCTCGTGGCTTCTGGCGCGGCCTGCACGCGCGGCTTGGGGCCGCGGCGGGCACCGGTGGCGGGCGTGCCTGGCTTGGGGCCACGGCGGGCGCCGGTAGTTGCGCTGGCCGCCGTGGCGCCGGGCTTGGGGCCACGCCGAGCAGCTGCGCCGTTCGAAGCCGTGGGGGCTTCGGTGGCGTGCTCGGCACCATCTTGGTTGGCGCGCGGCTTGCGGGCCGTGCCATCTTTGTTCAGGGGCTGGCCTTTTTTGCGGCCGCTGGAACTCGGGTCGGCGCTGGTTTCGGAACCATTGGCGCCGCCAGTTACGGTGTCATAGTGCCGCACTATGGTGTGCAGGGCTTGTTCAAACATGCGCTCCGTGTCGCCATCGAGGCGACGCGTGGCTTCCTTCACCACTTCCTTCAGCTTGGCTTTCGTTTCTTTGCGGATGCGCGTCACCACTTCGTTCATGCGGTTGTTTAGCTCTTTTTGCAATTGCTTGGCGGCCGACTTGAGTGATTTCTTTTGGCTGGCTTTTTTGCCGGCGCGGTCATCGTTCAATTCTGCAGTTGCGCGACCGGCTTTCTTGGCCGATTTGCGGGCCGTTTTTTCTTCAGGCGTGCGTTTGGCGCTTTTTTCCGTCTTGCTCGGAGAAGCAGGTTTTTTCATCTGAAATTAGGTGATTGGTGAAGAGAAAAGAGGCTAAAGCAAACCTGCCTTGCGCAGTATTCGCATCTGACCGCGTTCAAATATAAAGTAAACTAAATGTCAAACGCGTTGCTTTCCTTTTTGTTGATTTCAATTTTAAAATTCATAATAGTTTTTTTCAAGGCCTGATTACACTCCATTATTTATTTCCTAATAATAATGGAGGGCTTTGTAGTTTCTCTTTCATTCTGTTTTATGCTGCTTACTCCTGAGCGTTACACCGTTACCGCTGCGTTGCCTTACGCCAATGGCCCCGTGCACATTGGCCATTTAGCGGGCGTTTATTTGCCTGCCGATATTTATGTGCGCTACCTGCGGTCGGCGGGACGCGACGTAAAATTTATTTGCGGGTCCGATGAGCACGGCGTTCCAATTACCATTCGGGCCCAAAAAGAAGGCGTTACGCCGCAGCAGGTTGTTGATAAATACCACGCCCTGATTCGGGATTCGTTTCGTGACTTTAACGTCTCATTCGACGTGTATTCGCGCACTTCTTCGGCTACGCACGCAGAAGTTTCCAGTGGTTTTTTCACTAAATTGAACGACGCTGGCCAGTTCATCGAGCAAACCACGCAGCAGTATTTCGACGAGCAGGCCCAGCAATTTCTCGCCGACCGCTACATCGTGGGCACTTGTCCTAATTGTGGCAACGAAAACGCCTACGGTGACCAGTGCGAGCGGTGCGGAACGTCGCTTAGCCCCACGGAATTAATTAGCCCGCGCAGCATGCTCAGCGGTGCGCAGCCCGTTTTGCGCGACACCAAGCACTGGTTCCTGCCCCTCGACCAATACGAGCCCTGGTTGCGCGAATGGATAATTGAAGGCCACAAAAACGATTGGAAAACCAACGTGTACGGCCAGTGCAAATCTTGGATTGACCAAGGCCTGCATCCCCGCGCCGTGACGCGTGACCTCGACTGGGGCGTGCCCGTGCCGGTAGCCGGCGCCGAAGGCAAAGTGCTGTACGTGTGGTTTGATGCGCCCATTGGCTACATCTCCGCCACCAAAGAAGCTTTCCCCGACGAGTGGGAATTGTATTGGAAGGATGCCGGCTCCAAACTCGTGCATTTCATTGGCAAGGACAACATCGTTTTTCACTGCATTATTTTCCCCGTGATGCTCAAAGCGCACGGCGAATTTGTGTTGCCGGATAACGTGCCCGCCAACGAGTTTTTAAATTTAGAAGGCGATAAAATCAGCACCTCGCGCAACTGGGCGGTGTGGCTGCACGAATATTTGGCTGATTTCCCCGGCCAGGCCGACGTGCTGCGCTACGTGCTGTGCGCCAATGCGCCCGAAACGAAGGACAATGACTTTACCTGGAAAGATTTTCAAGCGCGCAACAACAACGAGTTGGTTGCAACGCTCGGTAATTTCGTCAACCGCGCCGCCGTGCTCACGCACAAGTTCTTTGAAGGCAAAGTGCCAGCATTGGGTGAATTAGCGGACGTGGATAAAGACGCGCTTTCTCAGTTGGCTGAATTTCCTGGCAAAATTGGTGAGCTAATTGAGAATTACCGCTTCCGAGATGCTTTGGCTGAAGTAATCAACCTAGCCCGATTGGGCAATAAATACCTTGCCGAAACGCAGCCCTGGCACCTTATTAAAACCGATGCCGCCCGCACCGGCACGGTGCTGCACGTGGCCTTGCAAATAGCCGCTGCACTGGCGCCCGTGCTGGAGCCTTTTTTGCCCGAATCGGCGCAAAAGCTGGCTACGATGCTCAATCTGGAATTAGGGAATTGGGCCAGCGCTGGCCGTGCTGATGCGTTAGTTGCCGGACATCAATTGCAGGAAGCGGCTTTGCTGTTCGCGAAAATTGAAGACGCCATGGTGGAAGCGCAGGTGCAAAAATTGCTCGACACCAAAAAGGAAAATCAATTGGCGAATGCGCCCGTGGCGCCGGCCAAAACCGATGTGTCTTTTGATGAATTCGGGCAGATGGATTTGCGTATTGGCACCATCGTAGCCGCCGAGAAAGTAGCCAAAACGAAAAAGCTTCTAAAGCTGACCATTGATTTGGGCCTGGAGCAGCGCACCATTGTCAGCGGCATTGCGGAGCATTTTATTCCAGATGCTCTGATTGGTCAACAAGTGCAGGTGCTTCTAAACCTAGCACCACGCGAAATCAAAGGCATTCAAAGCCAGGGCATGTTGCTAATGGCTGAGAATGCCGATGGCAGTCTGGCCCTGATGCAGCCCAGCAAACCCGTACGGAATGGTAGCGGAGTAGTATAATCCCAGCGTCGACAATTACGGACGTAAAAAAGCCGCCTGCGACACGCAGGCGGCTTTTTGTTTTACTCTTACTATTTCACATTTACCAGGTTCATTGCCCGTTCCAAACCCATAGCACCGAACGCCAACACGGCGTCGGCGGCCTTTTCTACGCGGGTGGGCAATTCAATTAATTCATCCGCCGAAAACGGATTTAAAACGTAATCCACTTGGCGCCCTTTCGGGAAATTAGCGTCCACTCCAAACCGCAACCGCGCATAAACATCGGTGCCCAGCGTGGCCTGAATGTCTTTCAACCCGTTGTGGCCGCCCGCCGAGCCTTGGCCTTTCAAACGCAGCTTGCCGAAAGGCAAGGCCAAGTCATCGGTCACCACCAGCATGTTCTCCACCGGTACTTTTAGCGTGGCCAGCCAATGGGCCGCTGCTTTGCCGCTCAGGTTCATGTACGTGGTGGGCTTCACCAAGGCATAGGTGTGGCCTTTGTGCTTCATTTCAGTGGTGTAAGCGTGGCGGCCTATTTCAAAGCGCGGGGCATCGAATTTGGCCGCCAGGTAATCGCCCACCATAAAGCCGATGTTGTGGCGCGTGTCGGCGTATTCGGGGCCAATGTTGCCGAGGCAAAGAACCAGGAACTTCATCTGAACCGCAGATTTAACAGATTAAACGGATTTCACAGATTCCGGCATCATTTGTCGAAACCTTCCTTTTGAAACGGCTAATCACAACCGTTTCAAAAAGCAAATAAAAAGCCGCTCCAAAGTTGGAGCGGCTTTTTGATTGAACCGCAAATTAATAGATAAAAGGACCAGTGAAATCCGTTTAATCTGTTAAATCTGCGGTTCAGGATTATTTGCCAGCAGCCAGTTCGCCTTTCAGCGCACGTGGGATGGTGATGGTGGCGATGGGAGCCTCCGCGCTGGTCAGGATGGTGTAGCCGGTCGGCTTCACGGCACCCACCTTGATGGACTTGCCCAGCTCCATGGTGCTGATGTTTACTTCCACGTTGTCGGGGAGGTTGTCCATGGTGGCGCGCACGCGCACTTTGCGCAGCTTGCTCACCAGCTTGCCGCCGGCCAACACGCCCGGCGACACGCCCACGTACTTCACGGGGATGTCCATTTTCACCTCTTTGCCTTCTTCCAGTTCCAGAAAGTCAACGTGGAGGAGCATTTCGTTCACGGGGTGAAACTGGGCGTCCTGCACAATGGCTTTGTACAGAGTGCCTTCTACGTTCAGGTCCACGATGTGAGCCTCCGGCGTGTACAACAATTCGCGGAACAGGATAGCGGGCACGGAGAAGTGCACGGTGTCCTTGCCGCCATATAACACGCACGGTACCTGGGCGTCTAGGCGCAATGCCTTGGCCTCAGTTTTACCGAGATTCGCTCTTTTAAACCCTACAATCTCGAGGCTTTTCATAAAAAGAATTGGTTTGAAATGATTTACGGCCCGGCAACCCTTGCCGAAACGGGCCGCAAAGGTAGGTCAAACAATAAGCACTTCAAAATCTTGAAAGATTAATAGCCTTTCCAAGCACTTCCTGGTCCTATAAAGAACTCTCTCATGGCCGCAACTATACAATAACCAATAATAATCAGGTAAGCAACACATACGAATAAAGACATGGCAGTCCTATACCTTGAAGGAACTACTCTCACGAGTAACCTACGTAACCCAAGTTGCGGACTATAATCCGCCTTGGTCGAGTGTGTGGACAAAGATGAAGAGGGCCAGTTTGAGCACGAAACCGGCGGCGGTCACGGCGTGGATGTGCTTGGGGAAGCGGGCGGTGAGTTGGCTGAAAGTGGTTTCGATGCCTTTGCGAAAATGCTGAACCAGAAAGCGTTGGGCAGGCGAGTGGGGCCGCTTGCTGTTGCCCCTGCGCGCCGTTTGCTGCCGGCCGCCGGTGGCTTCGGCAAACACGTCTTCCGGGGCATAGTCGGTGTAGGCCGCATCGGTGTAGAGCACGCTGCCCTCGGGCAAATCCACGGCCATGGCCCGCAGGCCGGTGAGGTCGGCCTCGCCGCCGGCGTGGACGTAAAACTCGACCGGCAAGCCGTCGGAGGTAGCGATGACCTGGACCTTGAAGCCGTAGAACCACTGCCGCTTGCTGGCGGAGCGGCCCCGGTAGGCGTTGCCGGTCAGCAGCTTGCAGCGCGGGATGCGGACGTTTTGGCACACGGCCACGGGAAACGAGTCGATGACGTAGCGGGCCTCGGTGTGCAACTCCTTCAGCACGTGGCCGCAGGTGGCGAACAGGCCCAGCAGCGTGTCGGTCAGCGCGTGCGGCTGCCGGGTAAAGCCGCTCTTGTCCAGTCGGTTCTGCCCCCAGTGCTGCTCCATGTAGCGCCGGCCCAGCACCAGGTTGCCCCCGAAAAAGCGGGCGGCCACCAGGGCCGTGGTCAGCACCTGCGCGTCGCTCAGGCGGCGGCGCGGGTCGGCCGGGCGGGCCCAGGCGGGCCGGGTCAGGGCGAGCAAATCATCGAGGAAGCAGTACATTGCAACGGTCTGTTCGCGCATGGAGTGGCAGGAGTTGAAGGGGTCGAATACTTCAAACCTAGCCGGTTCTTGCCGAACAGACTTTTTTTATGCTCTCGATGCTCCGCAACTTGGGTTACTTAATATAATAGTCGCCAGTATCAGTAGGGTTGGTACTGCCAGAAGCAGGGCTATAAACAGCAAGTTGAAAAGGTAGTTGGGCACGTTTTGTTTCTACACAAACAGCGAGCTGATGCTCTCGTGCGTTACCACGTTGCGGATGGCCTGCGCGAAAAGCGGCGCTAGCGTAATCACATGAATTTTGTCGTTTTCTTGCCGTAGCGGAATCGTGTCGGTCGTAATCAGCTCTGTGAGCACGCTGTTGCGGATGCGCTCGTGGGCCGGGCCGCTCAGCAGCGGGTGCGTCACCACGGCGCGCACCGACTTGGCACCGCGCTCCATCACCAGCTCGGCGGCCTTGCAGATGGTGCCGGCGGTGTCCACCATGTCGTCGACGAACACCACGTCCATGCCTTTCACGTCGCCAATCACCTGCATCGAGGAAATCTCGTTGGCCCGCACGCGCATCTTATCGCAGACCACAATTTCGGCCCCAAACTTCTTGGCAAAGGCCCGGGTGCGCACCACGCCACCCACGTCGGGCGAAGCGAAGATTAGGTTTTCCAGGTTCAGCGACTTGATGTAAGGCGCCGTGACGGTGGCCCCGTCCAAGTGGTCGACCGGAATGTCAAAAAAACCCTGAATCTGGCCGGCGTGCAAGTCGCAGGTCATCATGCGGTCGGTGCCCACGCTCTGGATGATGTTGGCCACCACTTTGGCGCCGATGCTCACGCGCGGCTTGTCTTTGCGGTCTTGCCGGGCGTAGCCCATGTACGGCATCAGGATGTTCACTTTATAGGCCGAAGCGCGCTTGCAGGCGTCCACCATCAGCATCAATTCCATCAGGTGCTCTGACGGAGGGAAGGTGCTCTGGATGAGGAACACCTCGCAGCCCCGCACGCTTTCGTTGAAGCTGGGGCCCATTTCGGTGTCGGCAAAGCGCTGGAGGGTGAGGTCGCCGAGCGTCGTGCCGTAAGCGGCAGCAATATTTTCGGCGAGGGCGCGGGAGGCGCTGCCGGCGAATATTTTGACCTGTTTCATTGGGGAAGGTGCTGATTGATTAATTGATGCGCGGTTGGCCCATACCGTGGAGGCTATCGGGGCCCGCCCAGTAGGAAAGCGAAAGGCGCTGACCACTCCGGATGTTGGAGAAGCCAGCGCCTTTTTTGCTTTACTCGAGCGTTGTCGTTGTCCGACCAGGGCTCGAACCTGGACTTTCTTGAATCAAAATCAAGCGTGTTGCCAGTTACACCATCGGACAGTTTCCCGCGGGCTACGTGCCGTTTGGGACTGCAAATGTACTGCCGGAAAAATTCGAGGCAAGCGTTAGACGAAAAATTTTACGAAGAAATTCGGGTTGGAAGGAACAGCAAAGCGCCATAACACTCGTTTGCGGCTGATTTACACGCCTTAAAGCGGCTTGAGTGCCATTGGTAGGTAGGAACCTGCCTCGTACTGCAAAGGGTTGGAAAAGCCACGCTTCTGGCGTAATTTTGCGGCCTGAAAACCGCAACATCCTCACTATAGTATACATCGCACATGGCGAATACCGGCAAAATCACCC